>DASSGE010000832.1:0-8350 GCA_035693605.1 Binatia bacterium | reverse complement strand
TACGCACTCTGCAGAAATACGCCGTGCGCATGGGCGGCGGCACCAACCATCGCATCGGCCTCTACGACGCTGCGCTGGTGAAAGACAATCATATCGAAGCGACCGGGTCGATTGCCGACGCGGTCAAGGCGGTGCGCCGCCACGCGCCGTTTATGGCGAAGGTCGAAGTCGAAGCGGGTAATCTGCAGCAAGTGCAAGAGGCCATCGATGCCGGCGCCGACGTCATCATGCTCGACAATATGAACCTGGCGCAGATGACTGAAGCTGTTAAGCTGATCAATAAGCGTGCCGGCGTCGAGGCTTCTGGCGGCATCACTTTGGAATCGATTCGCGGGGTGGCTGAGACTGGCGTCGACTTCATTTCTTCCGGCGCGCTGACTCATTCGGCGCCGGTGGTCGACTTCAACATGAAGATCACGATGAATGTTTGACGGTGACCTAGCCGAAACAACGAGAGAGCTGATTTGGTGCTGAAGCGGAAAGGCCGTTGGCCTTAATAGACATTGAGTCGCCATCTCGATCCCTAGATGTCGAAGAGAGTGCCGACGAGTTCGCCGATCCGATCAAAAACCACCGGTAAGTCTTGCTTGGATTCGCTGATGTTGAACGATTTAATTCCCTTCCCATTCGCTCAAAGCAATTGGGCTTTGCCTGATTGTGATCTTAGCATCAGCATGGACGCTAAGAGGGAAGAAAGCCGATTTTGATATTGCGGAAAGGCGGCTGGTTATGATTGTGAAGATAATGCACTGATCTCTAGTCTTATGATGCTCGTGTTTAACGTACTCTTGATATTTGTCGAGAACTAAATGAAACAAATTGGGTGACAACAACGTATCTGTGACCTCGAAACGATGGCGGCATCGCAGCGACCGAGTTCATTTCGGTCGAACTCGATATTCAGAGAGTTCATGCGCTTGTCCAGCTGATCAACAAAGTCCCGTTTATCTCCACGTAATCTCATTTGCGATTTCTCAGACTTCTCTCTGAGGACAAGGCCAAATAGTCGCGCCTGTGGCTTGCTCCGGAGAAGGGGAGTAGGTAATTTACCTTACGTTCGGAGTTTCGTTGGTGACGAATTATATTCGCGAAGACTTAAAAACTGCTGGTAACGGGAAGCGCCCGGGTTTACTCGATCCGTCGGTTTATGAGTAGCATCAAGGCGATTTCATCGGTCGAAAATCCGGACTTTGTTGAGCCGGAGGCCCTAGACGTTCCGTTGGTGCAACATGGACTCTCCGTCGCACGCTTTGGCACGCCGCTTCATTACTTTCGCGAAATCGGCTCGACCAACAGCCATGCCCGGGAGCTTGCCGAAGCTGGGGCGGCAGAGGGAACGGTTGTGGTCGCCGAGTCGCAGAGTCACGGGCGCGGCCGACTTGGGCGGCGCTGGGAGTCGCCGCCATTTAAAAATCTGTATTTGTCGATTGTGCTTCGCCCCAATCTTTCGCCGGCGCACGCCGCGCAAATCACTTTGGTGGCGGCGGTCGCTCTCGCCGATGCCGTCGAGTTTTACATTCCGGGACAGACAGCGATCAAGTGGCCCAACGATATTCTCGTCGGTGGGAAAAAACTTGCCGGTATTTTGACGGAAGCTTCCTGCGACGCAGAACTTCTCCACTATGTGATTCTGGGGGTTGGAATTAATCTCAATTTCGCCAGCGGCGACATGCCGGATGGGATCCGCCGGCGCGCGACTTCGCTGCTTGAAGTTACCGGCAAGCCGATTCGGCGTGAAAGCTTTCTGCAACGATTGCTTCAAGGTATCGAGCGGTGTTATGGAGAGCTGGAACAAACCGGTTTCGCCGCGGTGGCGACGCGTTGGGAGGATTATTTCGCTTGGCGCGGCCGCCGCGTGCGGGTGGAGTTGCTTGATCAAGTCACCGTCGGCACCGCCCGAGGCATCGATCGCGATGGCGCTCTGCTGCTGGTCGATGAAAGCGGTAATGAGCAGAGAATCCTCGCCGGCGATGTGATTCCATTGGAGAATTGAAACTCGCATCATGTTGCTCGCCATCGATATCGGTAACACCAACATCGTGCTTGGTCTCTACCAGGGCAAGAAGCTGATCACCCATTGGCGCTTGGCGACTCAGGCGGAGCGTACCGCCGATGAATACGGCGTGATTCTGACCCAGTTGGTCGAGCACGGCGGCTTTCGTTGCGAGCAAATCTCGGCCATCGCAGTTTCCTGCGTGGTGCCGCCGATGCTGACGACAGCCCAAGAGTTGGCGGCGCGATTTTTCGACCGCGAGCCGTTGATCGTTGGTCCCGGCATTAAAACCGGCATGCCGATTCTTTACGAGAACCCCAAGGATGTCGGCGCCGACCGCATCGTCAATGGCATCGCCGCCTTCGACAAATATCGCGACGGCTGCATCGTCGTCGACTTCGGCACCGCCACGACCATCGATCTGATTTCGTCAAAAGGAGAATACGTCGGCGGCGCCATCGCCCCCGGGTTATCGATCTCCCTCGAGGCGTTGGTCCAACGAGCTTCCAAGCTGCCGCGCATCGAAATCGTCAAGCCCAAAGAGGTGGTTGGGCGTAATACGGTCAATTCGATTCAGGCGGGAATTTTTTACGGCTATGTCGGCTTGGTCGATGGCCTGGTCAAGCGAATCCAAAAAGAACAGAACATTCAGGTGAAGGTCGTCGCCACCGGCGGTTTGGCGCCGTTGGTGGCTTCGGAATGCGCAACGATACATGAGGTCGACGAGTTTCTCACCCTCGACGGCCTGCGAATCATCCACGAAAGGAACGCACTGCGATAGTTTAGCCCATTACGAACATAGCGGAGATTGGACGGAGGAATCCTTTGTATGGCTACAGCGGAGTTCGATAAACTGCGTAACGTCGGCATTCTGGGTCAGGGTGGCTCGGGGAAGACCTCATTAGGCGAGGCGATGTTGTTTGCGGCGGGAGCGACTCAGCGGCTCGGCAAAGTCCTCGACGGCACCTCGGTGCTCGATTTCGAGCCGGAAGAGATCAAACATCGGGTGACGATCTCGACAGCATTTCATTCCTTAATGTGGAAGAAGCATGGCATCACCTTGGTCGACACGCCCGGCTACGCGGCGTTTCTCGCCGACTCGATCAATAGTATGCGCGCTTTAGGCGGCGCCGTGTTCGTGCTCAACCCGGTTGTCGGCGTGCGGGTCGAAGCCGAGAGGCTCTGGGCGCGCGCCAACGAGGATCGTGTGAGCCGCCTGTTGTTTGTCGCCAAGATGGACCATGAGCAAGCTAATATTCGCGAGCGCATCGCTCCCATGCTGGAAGCTCTAGATGCCAAGGGGATTTACTTACAAATGCCCATTGGCACCGAGACCGGCTTCAAAGGTGTTGTCGACCTGTTATCGATGAAAGCGCTGACCTACGAAAACGACACCGGCAAATTCACCGAAGCGGAAATCCCTGACGATCTCAAGGACGAAGCTGAGGAGTGGCGTCAAAAGACCCTCGAAGATATTTCCGAATTGGATGACGACTTGCTGGAAAGGTTTCTCGACGGCAAGGAAATAACCACGGATGAACTGAAAAAAGCCGTCCGCGACGCCACGCGCGAGCGACGCATCTTTCCGATTCTGTTCGGCTCGGCGCTACGCCAGGTTGGCACCACTCAACTGCTCGATGCAGTGGCCGACTATCTGCCGGCGCCGTTGGAAGAGGCTGAATGCACCGGCGTCAACCCGATCAACGGCGAAACGCTGCAGCGCAAGCATGACCCCAACGCGCCTTTTTCGGCGTATGTGTTCAAAACCGTTATCGATCCGTTCGCCGGAAAACTATCTATACTGCGCGTCATCTCCGGTAAGCTCAACTCCGACATGACGATTTATGTGCCGAACCGACAAATTCGCGAACGGGTCGGTCATTTGTTTCGCCTCGAGGGTAAAAAGCAGGAATCCGTCAAAGAGGCGCTGGCCGGTGAAATCGTCGCCGTCGCCAAGTTTAAAGATATCGCCACCGGCGATACTCTTTGCGATGAAAAAACGCCGATCCAATTCGACGGACCTGTGCACTTTACGCCGAATATTTCGTTTGCGCTCGAGCCCAAAAGCAAAGCCGACGAGGACAAGCTGCCGCAGGGTTTACATCGCATTAAGGAAGAAGACCAGACCATCGATCTGCATCGCGACGAAGAAACGCGCGATTTTATTTTGTCGGGCATGGGTCAGCAGCATATCGAAATCGTCGTGGAAAAGTTGAAGCGCAAATACAGCGCAGAGGTCGTGCTCAAGGCGCCGAAAGTGCCTTACAAAGAAACCATCCGCGGCAGTTCGAGTGCGCAGGGCCGGTTGAAAAAACAGACCGGCGGTCACGGCCAGTTTGGCGATACTTGGCTCAAAGTCGAGCCGCTGCCGCCGGGCACCGGCTTCGAGTTTGTCGACCAAATTGTCGGCGGGGCGATTCCGCGCAATTATATTCCGGCGGTGGAAAAGGGGATTCGCGAAGCGATGGCGGCCGGCCACTTGGCCGGCTATCCCATGGTCGACATCCGGGCGACGCTCTATGACGGCTCTTATCACGATGTCGATTCCTCCGACATGGCGTTCAAGATCGCCGCGTCAATGGGTTTTCGCAACGCGGTGGAAAAGGCCAAGCCGGTATTGCTCGAACCTATCGTCAACATGGAAGTGGCGGTGCCGGACGAATGTATGGGCGATGTCATTGGCGATCTCAACAGCAGGCGCGGCAAGGTGGTTGGCATGGAAACCAAAGGCCACACCCAGTTGATTAAGTCGAAGGTGCCGATGGCCGAGGTCCTCAAGTATGCCGCCGATCTACGCGCGCTCACCAGCGGGCGCGGCGACTTCCATACGGAATTTTCGCACTATGAAGAAGTGCCGGCGCATTTGGCCGAAAAGGTGGTCAAGGAAACCCAGGCGCGCAAAGCGGCCGCCCATGAGGGCGAGCACAAAGCTCATGGTTAGGTGATGCGATGGCAGAGTCTTACGGTCAGTTCAACGCCAGCCTGCTTTACTGCAATAAATGCGGCCAAGCGATGCCGGTGCGCCAGCGCTTGTTGCTTGTATTGCCCGACGGCGATCTATACGACTACACTTGCCAGAAGTGTAATAATTCCGTCGGTTCGAAAACGGAGAAAGCCGGTATCAATCAAAACAGCGGCGCGACAAAGCCGCGCGTAGGAGGGTTTTAGGGATGGCGGTTATCGATTCTGACGCCCATGTGCTGGAGACTGAACATACCTGGGATTACATGTTGGAGTCCGAGCGAGCGCTCAGACCGCGCATTGTGCCGACGCCCAACGATCCGACCTCCGGGGGCGAATCCTGGTTGATCGACGGACTCTATCTCGGTAAAGCCCGCAATGTCGGCGCCGATACTTCCCGGGAGGCGCGCGAAATGGAGAATATCAATGCCCGGCTCAAGCATATGGACGAGCTCGATGTCGATATTCAGGTGCTTTATCCGACCTTTTGTTTGCGGCCGTTTACGCGGCGGCCGGATCTCGAACTGGCCCTAGCGCGTTCTTACAATCGCTGGCTGATCGATATCTGGAAAGTCGCGCCGGAGCGGTTGCGTTGGGTGGCGCTGCTGCCGCTGTTGTCGATGGATAAAGCCATCGAAGAGGCGCGCTACGCCAAAGCACACGGCGCCTGCGGGATTTTCATCCGCGGTCTGGAAGGCGAGAAGCGCCTCCACGATTCCTATTTTTTCCCACTCTACGAAGAAGCCGGCAAGCTCGATCTGCCGATCTGCGTCCACTCGGCCACCGGCAGTTTTGCCGTGCATGACTATTTTGGCGATGAGTGCGGGTTCAACCGCTTTAAGCTCGCCGTCGTCGGCTCGTTTCACTCGCTGATCTTCTACAAGATTCCGGAACGGTTTCCCAAAACTAAATGGGCGTTTATCGAAGTCAGCTCGCAGTGGGTGCCCTATGCGATCCACGATTACGCCCGGCGCTACGAGCGCAACGGCATTAAAGTCGATAAGTCCGAGGTGCTGCGTAAAAACCGCATGTGGGTGGCCTGCCAAACCGATGATGATCTGCCTTACGTGCTGAAATTCTCCGGCGACGATATGCTGGTGATCGGCACCGACTACGGCCACAACGACACCTCTTCGGAAATCCTGGCGCTGCGCAAGCTCAGAGAAGACGGCGCGATTCCGACGCCAGTGGTGAACCGCATCCTCGACGACAACGCACGCGCACTGTACGGCCTATGATAGAAGCGATTTTTGGGAGCGGCCACCGAGCATGATCATCGATTTCCAAGCTCACATATTTCCCGAAAGCTATCTCGCCGCCATGGAGCGGCTCGATGGCGTGGTGATTCTCGAAGCGCCTGATGCCCACAGCGGCATGAGCTATTTTTACGATAAGAAGCTCGGCTGCCGCATCAATACCTGCACACTCCAGGGCCAGAACATCGAGCGGCGTTTACAGCATATGGACCAAAACGGCATCGATATCCATGTGTTGACGATTCCGGCGCCGGGTGCGGATCGCTTCGAGGGCGAGGGGGCGATTCAAATCGCCCGGATCGCCAACGATGCGATTGCCGCCATCGCACGGCAATACCCCAAACGGTTCATTGGATTTTTTACCCTGCCGACCTGCGATATCAAAGCTTCGCTTGACGAGTTGGAACGGTCGGTCGGCGAGCTTGGCCTGCGCGGCTTCGGCGGCTTCGCTAATTTGAACGGCCAGGGGTTGGACCGAGAAGAGCTGTTTCCTATCTATGAGCGGCTGGCCAAATACAAATTGCCGGTCTACATTCATCCCACGGCGCCGTTGGCGACTCAGTCGAGCGGCATCGACATCATGCCGACTTTGATATTCGGCTGGGCCTACGACAGCACGGTGGCGATGACCCGACTGGTTTACGGCCGGGTGTTGGAGCGTTTCCCGGAAATTAATTGGGTGGTCGCCGATGTCGGCGGCGTCTTGGCGTTCTTCGCCCAGCGTGCAATCAATATTTATACCGGCCGCACCGAGGAGATTCGTCACAAGTACGGTCTCAACGAAAATCCGCTCGATTCATTCCGGCGTTTTTACGTCGACACGGCGGATCATCCGACCTCGACGCTGCGGTGCGTCAAAGATTTTTTCACGCCGGAGCGCATGGTACTGGGATCGAACTATCCGTATGGGCCGGAAGAGGGCTGCATCTTGCTGAAAAACAGTCTCAAAGCCATCGACGGTCTTGAGCTCGCCCCGGCCGACAAAGAAAAGATTCTCGGCGGCAATGCCGCAAAAATTCTCGGCATCGCATAAGAATCTATTTGGGAGTGGCATGAAGTTCTCAAAAGCAGCGCGTCCCGTGATCATGGGCCGGAACGGCATGGTATCGTCCGGCCACTATTTGGCATCGCTTGCCGGGGTCGAAATTCTTAAAGCAGGCGGCAACGCCGTCGATGCCGCGCTCGCCGCGGCTTTTGTGTCGGCGGTGGTAAAACCCGAGACCAGTGGGCCGGGCGGAGATCTGTTTGCGCTGGTGTACATGAAAAAAACCGGCAAGGTCGAGGCGCTCAACGCCAGCGGGCCAGCGCCGGCCAAGGCGACCATCGACGAGTTTTACCGGCGCGGCCTGAAAGGCATTCCGCAATATGGGCCGCTCGCTATCGCCGTCCCCGGCGCGGTGGACGGCTGGCTCGAGCTGCACAAAAAATACGGCACCATGGATTTGGCGCATTTAACTGCTGACGCGGTGCGGCTCGGGCGCGAGGGCTTTCCGATATCGCAAGATTTTTCCGAAGCTGTGCATGAGTTTGCGCCGGAATATCCCTGGGTCGATAAATGCTATCGCCAGCCTCTGGGCGCGGGCAAACCGGGCAAAGTTCTCGTGCAACCCGGCCTGGCCGGGGTTTTCGAAAAGATCGCGCGCCAGGGACGCGCCGGCTTTTATGCTGGCGAGATCGCCGATAAGATCTGCGCGACGATCAAAGCCGAAGGGGGGCTGCTCGGGCACGAAGACTTGCAGCCGATTGTTTGCCAATGGCTTGAGCCTCTGGTGTCGAGCTACCGCGACACACTGGTTTACGAGCAGCCGCCGGTGTCCCAGGGGTTCATGGTGCTGGAGATGCTCAACATCGCCGAAGCCTGGCCGTTTGACAACGGTACCATGAGCCAGGCGGAGATATTGCATTATCAAATTGCCGCGAAAAAATTGGCCTTCGAAGATCGCATTCAATATCTCGAGGATCCGGCGTTTGGCGATCCCCAGGTCATTTCCCGGTTGATTTCCAAACAACATGCCGCCAAGCGGCGCCAACTGGCCGACGAAATTTTGCGCCGGCCGGCAGCCTCGCTGAGTAATCAAAGCAGCGACACGACCTATCTCTGCGCCGCCGACCGCGACGGCAATGCAATCTCGTTCATTCA
>DASSGE010000831.1:0-3279 GCA_035693605.1 Binatia bacterium | reverse complement strand
TTCACCAGGCCTCGGTCGCACTCGGCAGCAGTCGCGGCGAACGAAAGATTGCGCTTGGTGATTTTTTTGTCGACATGTACGCGACCGCGCTCGAACCGGACGAGCTTTTGCTCGAAGTGGAAATTCCATTTCTGCCGATGGGAATGAAGAGCGCTTATCAGCGATTGCATCGTTATCAGCGACCGACGCTGGGTGTTGCTGCCGGCTTGCGCATGAACAATGGCACCATTATCGAAGCCCGACTGGCGGTCGGCTGTGCCGGGCCGACGGCGATGCGACTGCCGGCGTTGGAAGAGAAAATCACGGGCGCCGGGACTGATGCGGCAAGGAAAATTATCTTGGCAGACAAGAACAATCTGCGCGAAATTATTCGGCCCGTGGATGATTTGTTGGGGAGCGCGGAATATAAAATTTATATGACGACGGTGATGCTGGGGAATGTGTTGGAACAAGCAGCTGCATCAAATGATCCGACACGGTGAAGACCTGGACAGGAATCTGTAGTGGTTCAGTTAGGTCGAGATCTCTCACTTCGTTCGAGCTGACAAAGAGACTTTTCTGTTGTCATTCCGCGCGAAGCGTGAAATCTTTTTCAGCCTAAAAACGTTCGCCCGACTCAAACTGAAGCACTACACAGCGATGTTGATCTTTTCCCCTCGACGGGGAAAGCATGTCCTGAGCAAGGTCGAAGGAGTCAGGATACGTGCTGCGCAGTAATTTGAATTAGTCGGCACCCCTGCCTCAGTCCTTCCCGTCGAAGAAAGCGTGGCAGCGGAACGAATAAATAGCGAAGTTATGGAACCACGTACTAGTTTGAACTTGTCCCTCAAGGTTAACGGCGCCGCATGGTCCGGCGATGTTCCGGTCGAAACAACCTTGCTTGAGTTGCTGCGCAACCGGCTTCGTCTGACCGGCACCAAGCGCTCCTGCGAGTCGGAGGTGTGCGGGGCGTGCACGGTGCTGGTCGACGGCCGGGCGGTGAGCGCTTGCAACTACCTGGCCTTCGAGGCGAACGGCAAGTCGGTGCTGACCATCGAAGGTTTGGCCGCCGGTGACAAACTCGATCCGCTCCAAGAGGCGTTTATCCGCAACATCGGAGCTCAATGCGGCTACTGTACACCCGGACAGATTATGGCGGGAAAAGCACTTCTCGGCGAAACTCCTAATCCCACCCGCGAGCAGATCGCCGAGTGGTTGAGCGGCAATATTTGCCGCTGCGGCGCCTACGGCGCCATTGCCCAATCGATTCTCGAAGCCGCACAAGACGTTTCCAAGTCTAAGGATTAATTCCAAATGAGAAAAATATTTTTGGCGTTCTTCGCAAGCGCCGCGCTTGTCTGCCCCGGTTCGCAGCTGACTTTCGCGGCCGACAAGATTCGCATAGCGGTGGCGAACTTCAATGTATCGTTCATGACCGCCGGCGTTGCGGCTAAGAAAGGTTACTTCCGCGACGAAGGCTTGGAGCCGGAGATCATCGGCATGCGCCCGCCGGTGTCGATCACGGCGCTGGCGAGCGGCGATATCGATTACACGACGGTGTTCGGTTCGGTGGTGCGCGCGGCGGTGCGCGGCCTGCCGGTGCGGGTGGTTGCCAGCTGGATCGATGGGTCGACCCATGCACTGATCGCCCGCCCGGAATTCAAAACGGTCAAGGATCTGCGCGGCAAAACCATGGGGGTGGGATCCTACGGCGCCTCGGACGATATCGCCGGGCGGATGATGGTCAAACATTACGGCGTCGACCCGGATAAACAGATGAAGGTCGTCGCCTTGGGCCCCGATCGCGCCCGCTTCGCGGCGTTGAAGGAAGGCATTGTCGATGTCGCGGTCATCGCGCCACCGATGGACTCCGAGGGAAGAAAGGCGGGTTTCAATATTTTAGCCCGCGCCTATGAAATCTTTACCTTTCCGTTCGTCGGTTTGGGAACGAATACGAAGAAGCTCAGCGAGAAACCGGACGAGGTGAGACGAACGCTCAAAGCTTTTATACGCGCCAATCGCTTCATTCGCGACAATCGCGAGGAATCGATTCAAATTCTCACCGCCTGGGGGCGCACCGACCGCAACTCCGCCACTGCGGCATACGATGCCGCGGTGAAGGTATTCAATGCCGATGGCACGATTCCAGAAAGCGGTTTGCGTCTGGTGCTGGAACAGGCCCGGAGCGAAGCCAATATCAGCCGAGAGGTCGCCGTCAGCGAGGTGGCGGATCTGACGCTGTTGCGAGAAGCTCAAAGAGAGTTGGGGACTAAAGGCAAATGAACGTTGAGCAACCTGGCATGATACTCGTTCGCAGTATTTTATTGGTTTTGATCCTGGCATGGACGCAAAGTGTCAGGGCGCAAAATCTGGAGAAGGTTCGCATCGGCATGCCGAGCCTGTCCTTGAGTTTTGTCGCGCCTCAGGCGGCCTACGCCAAGGGCTTTTTCCGCGACGAAGGCATCGATGCGGAAATTATTCGCATCGCCACCAATGTCGGTCTGGTTGCCGTTACCACCAAAGAGATCGGCTACACCACCGCGGTCGGCGCTGCTTTGCGCGCCGGCGTCAAGGGTCTGCCGATGAAGATCGTGACCTACTTCAACGGCCGGCCCTTGCATGTGCTGGTCGCCAAGCGCGAGTTTAAATCTGTAGCCGAGCTTCGTGGTAAAATTATCGGCTTTGCCGGTTACGGCGATTCCACCGAGTTCATGCTGCGCGCGATGCTCAGCCAGGCGGGGATGGGGATCGAGAAAGATGTTCAGGCTTTCCAAGTTTCCGGCAGCGGCCAGCGACTGCAAGCCTTGCTCAGCGGCAAACTCGACGCGGCGGTCGTGCCGCCGCCGTTCAATTTCGAAGCGGAAAGCAAGGGCTTTGTTCGGTTGATGGCGGTGGCGGATGTCTTCGAAACCAGCGTCTCGGGACTGGCGCTGCACAACGACACTTTGCGAGAGAAGCCGGCACAGGTGAAGAAGATGCTGCGCGCGCTTTTGAAAGCGCAGAATTTTATTCGCAGCAATAAAACCGACAGCGTGCGGGTTATCGCAGATTGGTTGAAACTCGAACCCGCCATCGCCCAGGCATCCTACGATATTTACGTCAAAGGCATGAGCTTGAACGGCATAGTCGGTGAGCGGGTCCTGGAGAGCGACATCGAGCGAGCGCGCAAAGATCAGCAGGTGAAAGAGGTCGTACCGGTGGGCAAGGTCGTGGACTTTGCTTTGCAGCGGGAAGCTTTGAACGAATTGGGGATGAAATAGAAAATCTCGACGGTGATCCTTTCCCCTTTTGAAAAAGGGG
>DASSGE010000830.1:0-3268 GCA_035693605.1 Binatia bacterium | reverse complement strand
TCTGGCCAGAAATTCCGGCGCGACGTTACTTGTGTTTTTATCCGATGAATAAATACCGCGGCGAAGCGAAAAATTGGTACAGCGAGCCCATCGGTTCGCGCCAGCGCATGATGCGCGACCATGGTATGATCGGCCGCCACTACGCCGGCCGGGTCACGCAGATTATTTCCGGCTCCATCGGCTTCGACGATTGGGAGTGGGGCGTCGATCTGTTCGCCGACGATCCGCTTGTCTTCAAGAAGCTGGTCTATGAAATGCGCTTCGACGAAGCCAGCGCGGTCTACGGCCTGTTCGGCAGTTTCTTCGTCGGTCTGCGCTTTCCGGTTAATCAGCTCCAAGTATTTCTTGGCGGCAAGACACCAAGCTACCGTTAATATCGCGTCGAGCGTGCTGAATCACGTTCACTAACGGAGGATGTATGCGGCTCAAAGACAAAATCACCATCATCACCGGCGCGGCCCATGGCATCGGTAAGGCTTACGCTAAACGTTTTGCCGAAGAAGGCGCGCATGTGGTAATCGCCGACGTCGATGCCGCCGGCGGCGAAGCCACCGCTAAGGCAATCCTTGACGTCGGCGGCTCGGCCTGGGCGCGCAGCACCGACGTGCGCAGCCTGCCTGACCTCCAAGGTCTGACGCAAGAGACCATGGACAAATTCGGCCGCATCGACGTGCTGCTCAATAACGCGGCGATTTACGTCACGCAGAAGTTGTGGAAAGGCCCGGTGGAAGATTTGGATCTCGACGAATGGGACCGTGTCATCGAGGTTAATTTAAAGGGCGTGTTTTTATGCAGCAAAGCGGTAATCCCGATCATGAAACGGCAACGCTCGGGCAAGATCATCAACATCGCTTCGGGCACTTTCTTTAGCGGCTCGGGCAACATGCCGCATTACACTACAGCCAAAGGCGGCGTAGTTGCGCTGACGC
The DNA here is from genome assembly GCA_035693605.1 of Binatia bacterium. Classification (GTDB taxonomy): domain Bacteria; phylum Desulfobacterota; class Binatia; order UBA9968; family UBA9968; genus DP-20. Next base: position 2,339 of record DASSGE010000830.1, on the reverse strand, counting down.
GCGTAATGGCGCGCCAGTTGGGCGAGTGGAACATAAATGTAAATTGTATGACACCGGGCTCGACCATGAGCGAGGATGCGGTCACCGACGACGTACTCAAGCGCCGCGAGAATAGCGTCGGCAAACGCGCCTTCAAGAGAGTTGAAACGCCGGCGGACATCGTCGGTACCGCACTATTTCTCGCCAGCTCGGACAGCGACTTTGTCACCGGACAGCTGTTGGTGGTAGAGGGCGGCGGCGTTATGCACTAACGCCTGAACAAAAGTTTAACGGCTTTGCCGCTGGAAGTGCTAGTTGGAATTCCCGGTCACGCCGTAAACATGACCGCAGGCATTGCAGAGTACGACATTGAATGGTGATAGAACGAACTGCTTGCCGCGCGCGCTGCCAGAGCCCCCTTTGCGCGAAACGATATGATCAATGCCGACCACCGAACATGACGGACACTTGGGTTCAGGTTCGATTTTCTGTTTGAATTGTTGCTTGGAACTAAAATCGCCGGCCGACGCGTGGCCATTACCATTGAACTGCGGCTCTTCTTTTTCATCCGGCTTTTCGTCGACCGGCTCGTCGCGCTCTTCGGCTCCCGCCGGATGATTGACACTATCGTAGACGCGCCGTTTCAACACATCGGATAGCACCGAATATGCGTCACGCACTTGATTGAATTTGTCGGCAGCTTCCGGATTGCCCGGGTTGCGGTCCGGATGAAAGCGAAAAACCATCTGACGGTAGGCCCGCTTGATGTCTTCAACCGACGCACTGGGCTTGATCCCAAGTACGGAATAATAATCGACAGAGGTGTCCAATTTCAGGCCTTCGGTAATTATCTAGGAACCATCGACGCGTTAGGTCCGATCAGCTTAGCGGCATGGGCCGGTTCCGGTCAACTTGCCGCGTTGCTTGTACATGCTGACGCACATGTCGTAGATCGCCGCGCCGGCGCGGTCGTCAACGACACGCTCGCCATCACGGCTGATGTACTCGACAATGAAGGTTGACTCTTTGGCGCGCGGATCGTTGTTGGCCAATCGCGCTAACTGCGCATTGATTTTATCGAGAAATCCGCCGATGGTCCGAAAGACTTGCGGTTGATTGAGAAAATCTTTTGGCGGCGCGACCTTGCCGCGATTCTGATCACCGGCTTGGTTCAATTCTTCGATATCACTCGGACGATACCTTAGCTCCAGCGGAGTCGCCGCCGGCGGTGCTTGATAGCCGCATAAAGCGAAGAACTCCCGGCCGTCGAAAGAGATGTCAAAGGTCTTTAATCCTCGTCGCTCTAAATCCTGACCGATGCACCGCAGCGCCGTGGCGAAGTCGAATTTGGGCCGTTTGGGCGTCGTAAACGGGCGGGGTGTAGTACTCATGATTCCCTAGAAGGACCTATCGCGTCAATGGTAAGAACAGTGCCGCAAAAAATCAATGAAAAAGATCGGCATCGCTGCCAAGATGCAGCACTCCGCCACGACTTCCGAGCACACTTGGGATATTTGAGGAATTTGCGGGTAACTGATGGTCTAATCAGGCAGAGTCGGCAGCGCGTCCATGACGCCGATCATGCTATCGCGCGTAACTAGCTTCGCCAGATCGTATTCGCTCCACCCGTCCGTTCCGGCGGGACGCAATGGCAGAACGATATAGCGGATGTCGGCTGTGCTATCGTGCACCCGCACTTCGACATCGTCAGGCAGTTCCAAACCGAACTCGCGCATAACGCCGCGCGGATCAGCTACCGAGCGCTGTCGATAGTTGAAGCTCTTGTACCAGTCCGGTGGCCGGCCAAGGATCGGCCGCGGATAGCACGAACATAAGGTACACACCACCATATGGCGCACTTTCGGTGTGTTTTCCAAAACGACAAACTCGTTGATCGCCGTGGCGTCGATAGCCATCTCCGCACACGCAGCTTTCGGGTCGGCGATGAAACGCGCTTTAAACGCTGGATCAACCCATGCCTTGGCGATCAGTTTGGCGCCGTTGGCAGGTGTGCGCGCTTCCTGGTATTCGATCTGACACTGTATGTCTTTCTCGGTAATCACACCCTTTTCGACCAACAGGTCGCGCATAGCATAAATCCGTTTAGCGTAGTAGCTCAATTCATGCTTCGGGTGATCATGGCCATGGTCGTCGCTCATAACATCTCCTTACGCCAGCGGCTCGAGCCAGTGATCGTAGATATCGACAAAAACTTTATCTTTGGCGCCCTGCGGTTCGCCGAATACTTCGCTATATTCGAAAGCAACCGAATAGAGCGTCTTTTTTGGCAAGCCGTCCTTGCCGAAGGCGAGCAATTCAGGATTGAGAAAGTCGCCGTAGACTCGTTCGATCCATCCGCG
>DASSGE010000829.1:0-2554 GCA_035693605.1 Binatia bacterium | reverse complement strand
GATGGGAATGAGAAAGAAAAAGGTTGCGCGCCAGTGAATATAGTCGATGATCAAGCCGCCGATGCTCGGGCCGATCAGCACGCCGGTATGAAACGCGGTGGTCATGAATCCCTGCGCCTTGCCGGAGGATTCTTTGGGCATAGCCTCGAGCGCCAGGGCCCGCCCCTGGGATTGAGTCATCGAGGCGCCGACACCCTGAAACATGCGAAAGATGATCAACTGAGTCACGTTCTGCGATAGCCCGCAGGCGAGCGAAGCCAGCGACGAAACGATCAAACCCAGGCCGAACAAGGTATGGCGGCCGTAGATATCGCCGATCCGGCCGAAAATTAATGACAAGCTGATTTGGGAAATCTGATAAGCGATTACCGCCCAGGAGATGCCGACGATGGTCGTCTCCAGGCTGTTCGCAACTGTCGGTAGCGACACCGCAAAGATCCGGCTCGAAGTGCCGGCGAGAAAATTGCCCACCGCAGCATTGCTCAAGAGCAGCCAGTTGATTTGTCCTTGGGTCATGACCAGCGCTGCGCGACAATCTCGATGGTCGCTTCAAGAAGCACTTCGATCTCAGGCGCGGTAAATCCGCGGCTCGCTAACTCGCTAGGAAAACTGAGCAGCGGCTGCAAGCGCTCAGCCTCGTTTGGCCGCAGCAACTTCGCCGCGACCGCGGCCGCCAGTAGACTCGTCAAGGGCGTTGCCGACCACGGCGAGACATTCAAGCGCCGTTTCAGCCAGTCCTCCAGCGCCTGAGCGCACAAGACCACGACCTCCGCGCCAGCCAAATTTCCCGACGACCAACCATCCAGGGCTCGGCTCAGCGTACGAATCGCTTGACCCTCGGGTGAATGATGGCCATGGACACGTTCTCTCTCTACGAGATTGGCGTACAGCGCGTGTAAATTAGCTGCCATGAAGTTACCGATCCTCTGTTTTGACATAAATCATCGCGAAGATCACCCGTGAAGCCGTAATCTCTGCGGCGCATGCGCATTGGTTCGGTTCTTCGACGTCGGATCAAGGAGCGAGCTCATGTAAGTTTGGGAGTCGTGATACGAATAGATTTCTCGCTTCGGTTGAGATGCGAAAATTGCGGCAGATGTCATCCCGAAGGACGTGAGTGGATCTTGCCGGATTGCCGCCGGACTAACTTGTGCACTGAGCTTTACCCAGCCGGTCTATTTATGGTTATATCGGACCAAACATTCTGGAGGTCGAGTCATGGAGCCACTGCCGCGCGGGGCAAACTTTCAACGAGCATTGATGTTATGGGAAATCGGCTTGCACATCGCCGGCAATCCCGACACGCCCTACTACGGCCCGCGCGATATGTGCATTACCGTCGGCAGCGGCTCCAATGAAACGATCAAGCCCTGGTTGCGCATGTCCACCGGTTCGCCCATCCTGGCCCACGGTATCTGCCGCGGCGATCTTGAAGCGGCAATGATCAATCCGTCAGGACTGCTGACCCAGGCTTACCGCGGCACCGGGATTTTTTCCGAGCCGCTGCCGGTGCGCATCATCGCCGTCTATCCATCGTTGGATCATTTCGTTTACCTGATCCATCCGCGCACCGGGCTCAAGTCTCTGGCGGAAATCAAACAGAAAAAATATCCGCTGCGCTTATCGATCCGCGAGGATGCCACCCACTCGACCCGCGTGTTGGTCGACCAGACGCTCGCCGTTTATGGCATGACCGTGAAAGATATCGAGTCCTGGGGCGGCAGCTTGCAACTCAACGGCGGCCCCGGCGACCCACGCAGGCTCAGAGCGATCGCCGATGAATCCATCGACGCGATTTTCGACGAGGGCTTGCCGCTCTGGTTCGAGGCCGCCCTTGCATCGGGCATGAAGCCCGTGACGCTGGAAGATTACGCCTTCAAGTATCTGGTCGACGAACTCGGCTGGCGCCGTTACACGATCGCGCCCGGCCGGTTCAAAGGATTAGACCAGAATTATACTTGCATCGATTACAGCGGCTGGCCGATCTACACACGGGCCTCATTACCGGACGACGACGCCTACAAAATCTGCGACGCCATCGATGCGCGCAAAGAGCATATGTTTTGGGAAGATTCGTACACGGGCATCGGTCAGTTGGGCGAAAACACCGACGCCACGCCGCGCGACGTGCCGCTCCACCCCGGCGCCGAGAAGTGGTACCGCGAGCGTGGCTTCAAGGTGTAGATCGAACCGAAGCGGCGCATCGCGCTATTCGATTTGCAGAGACTTGATGAGCTTCAAAAGATACTTGGATTCGAGGCCCAACAGCTTAGCGGCGGCGGCGCGGTTTCCTTGCGTTCGGGAAAGAGCTTTCAAGATTAAGAGTTTTCTCGCTGCGTTCATGCCGTCGCGATAAGACAGATTCTCGAAAAGCCCTGATCCATCGCCGCCGGCAATTCTGCTGGGTAAGTTTCTTAAAGCGATGTTAGGGCCGGAGCTTAGCACAATCGCGCGTTCGATGACGTTCGAGACCTCACGGACATTACCCGGCCAGCTGTAAGCCAACAATTTCTCGCGCGCTTCGTCGGTCACACCCGTAACGACCTTGCCAATC
>DASSGE010000828.1:0-2132 GCA_035693605.1 Binatia bacterium | reverse complement strand
GCGAGCAAAATCCCTGCGGCTTGGTGACCATGCACGACATGGGCGCCATCGCCAAGACGCGGGTGGTCGACGGCAAGAAACAGCGCGGCTTCGCCTTCTACGTCGGCGGCGGCTTGGGCTCGGTGCCGTACAAAGCCAAACTGTTCGACGAATTTTTACCCGAGGAAGAATTGCTGCCGACCATGCAGGCGATCGCGCGAGTGTTCGCCCGCCTGGGCGAGAAGCGCAACCGGGCGCGGGCGCGCATCAAGTTTTTGATTGCGCACTTGGGCATTGAGGAATTCAAAAAATTGGTTGCCGAGGAGCGTCAAAAGCTTACCCCCGATCCGCGCTGGACCGATTATCTCGGCGCCGTCAATCAGTCGGCCGAGCAGCCGTTGAAACCGGGGATTAGTTTGAACGGCCATCAGCGCCCCGAAGGTTTCGAAAGCTGGTACAAGACCAACGTTTACCGGCAGCGCCAACCTGGCTATGTGGCGGCGACGGTGTCGCTGCCGCTCGGCGACGCCAGCGCCGACCAATTGCGCGCGCTCGCCGACATCGCCAGGCGCTTCGTCAAGGACACGCTGCGCACCACAGTGGAGCAAAATATTCTGTTCCGCTGGGTGAGCGAAGCCGATCTACCGGAGTTTTATCAGGCGATCAAAGCGATCGGTCTGGGCGCGGCGGACGCGGCGACCATCGTCGACGTCACCTCATGCCCTGGCACCGACACGTGCAAACTTGGCATCGCGTCATCGCGCGGCTTGGCGCGCGAGCTGCGCCAGCGCTTGGGCGAAAAGAGCCTGCAGTTGGACGAGGCGGTGAAAAATCTGCGCATCAAAGTCAGCGGCTGCTTTAACTCCTGCGGCCAGCACCATATCGCCGATATCGGCTTTTACGGCATCAACCGCAATGTAAAGGGGTTTCAGGTGCCGCATTTTCAAGTGGTCCTGGGCGGCAAGTTTCACGACAATGCCGGCGAGTACGGCGTGCCGATCGGTGCTGTGCCGTCGAAACGAATTCCCGAAGCGCTGCTGACGATCACCGATTTTTACATGAGGGCGCGATTGAAGGACGAGCGCTTTCAAGATTTTATCGCGCGCATCGGCAAGAAGGCGGTAAAAGATCTGCTCGAAGATCTGACTAAAATTCCCGCGCACGATGTCGATCGCAGCTTTTACAGCGATTGGGGCGACCCGCGCGAGTTTACCCTGGAGGATATGGGCGTCGGCGAGTGCGCCGGCGAAGTGGTGAGCCAGGCGGAATTCATCCTCGCCGCCAGCGAGCGCGAGCTGTTCGAAGCGCAATTACTTCTCGATGCCGGCCACGCGCAACCGGCGGTGAAAGCGGCTTACGCGTCGATGGTGCGCGCGGCGCAGGGGTTGGTGAAGGATCAGAACCCGGCGATTTCCGAAGACGATGAGCAAATCATCGCCGAGTTCACCCGGCTTTTCTATGACACGCAGGTTTTCTGGGACAAGTACGCCGGCGGCAAATTCGCCGAATACTTGTTCAAGGCGAAAGAATTTGTCGGCGCCGGCACGCCGGCCGATGGCGACCGCGTCTTGCAGCTCTTACAAGAAGCCCAACTGTTCATCGACGCGGCGCATGACTGTCACAACAAACTGCGCGGCGGGGTCACCGGCGCGCCGGTGATCGTGGTGAATGCACCGGCGGCACAGCCGGGGGCGTGATGAACTCCTTCGGGGATTGTAAAACTTCCCCGCCGCCAAGCGAAGAGAATGTGTGTCATGCCGGCGCAGGCCGGCATCCATCTTCGCCAACGCTGCAAGGTCGAAGAAAACCTGGATTCCGGCCTGCGCCGGAATGACGGAGGAAAGAGTCGACTTCCAGTCGACCAATTTAGTTCGAGGTGACAACATGGAACTACAAAAACTGAACGTCAAGTTTTTCGTCGAGCAGCCCAATGCCATTGCGCTGACCGACTTCATCGAGATCTTTCATTCGTGGATTCAAGCCACCGACGGCGTCTACCACGACGTTGCCGATTACAGTCACATGCAGGCGGGGCCGGGTGTTGTACTTATCGCCAATAGCGCCAACGTCAGTATTGATGAAAGCGGCAATCGGCGTGGCTTGCTTTTTAGGCAGAAAGCGCCCCTCGCTGGCTCCAATCAGGACAAACTGCG
>DASSGE010000827.1:0-7870 GCA_035693605.1 Binatia bacterium | reverse complement strand
AGTACCAGTAAATCCCTGGATAATATTGCGCCGCGGCGGCCTCGCTGGGCGCCACAACCGCCTTCAGGTTGAGAATCTTGCCCGGTGCGCTCTTGACCTTCGGCGAATCGACCAAGCCATAGCCGCGCACCCAAATGTTGTAATTGGCCTTGGGCAAATCCGGCAAAACATAGCGGCCATTGTCATCGGTGACCACCATGCGCGCGAATCGCGTCGGCAGTTCAGTGGTTTCCGCGATCACCCAGACGCCCGCTTCCGGCCCCTTGGCGCTAGTCACAACGCCGCCGATGTCGTCGCTGTCGATCTGGACGGTGACAGCCTGTTGACTGCTCAACTGCACCGGATAGGCGCACAGTAGCGCCGCGAGACCGAGCGTGAGTCCAGCAATACTAATTAATTTATTCGCTCTCATGTCTTGCTCCTCTATGGTGAATTATTTTTTATGCAATTGATCACTTCGAGCCCTTTTACCGCGAAGCGTGGGAGTTCGCCAGGGGCAATTCTTCAAATGGTTTGCGCGACGTAAAACCCGCCGTGGCTTTTCTGAGTTTGCAGAGGAGTCACCGCGGCGCGAAACGATTTGTAAGATTCCGTGTCACGCCAGCGCGCCAGATGCTCCTTGCTTTCCCACAACAGAATTACGATCACCGCCGACGGGTCGTCGTCGCTGCACAGGATCTGCCCGCCAGTCGAGCCTGCCGTTTTACAACCCTGCACCGCATCGCGATAGATTCTGACGTACTCTGCCCGCTGCGCCGGGTCGACGTGTTGAAAACGCATCTCATATACCATGTGTGACTCCTTTGATATCGGAGATACCCTATGCCGCGGGCGCTTAAGAAGTCTCTGCGGTTGCCTGCCGGCGCCGATTCCACGATAATATCGCTAGCCAAACGCTGCCGATGACTTTACTATCGCCTCACCGTCCCAGATACGAAATAAATATCTAAGATGCGCAGGTATTCTTTCACTCCCGCCGGGTCTGTTTTAATCGCTCTTGCCATCATCTACGGCGCCATTGTCGCTTCTGGCTATGACGGCCAACCCGCTTTGCGCGGCGACGCTTGGTATTACTATCTCACATCGACCTCATTGCTACGCGATCATGATTTCGATCTTGCCAATCAACTTCCCGCCCGTCTGGAAGATCATTCAGGCGAAATCGCGTTGGACCGTAACGGTCATTTTGTTCCGAAGCATAATATTGTCTTGGCGATTTTGTCATTGCCGCTGGTCGCGCTTTGGGGCAGAGAAGGCGCGGTAATTTTCAACCTGCTGCAGCTCCTGCTTTGCTTGCATCTCCTCAATCTTTGGATCGTCTCTTACAGCTCGCCGAGCGCTGCGGCCGTGGCGACATTTCTCGTCGGCATGGCGTCGTTCGCGCCCCACTATGTTTATAATTACTCTCAGGACATACTTGCGAGCACTTTCCTGCTGGGTACTTTTATCTGTCTCGATCGTCGCTCTGATCGCGGGAGCGGGTTATTCTTAGCCGGCCTCTGGTTCGGCATCGCTTGTGTTGCCAAATTTCCCTACCTGTTCGTGCTCCCGGCATTGATGCTTCTGCTGCCGCGCATACCATCGCGCTGGGTCTATTTCGGCGTTGGATTTGCCTGCCCGGTCGCGCTCTTGCTGGGCTATAACACGGTCATGTTCGGTCATCCTCTGGTTACTTCCTACGATCGCATCGCCATTTTTGAAGCGGGCGCATGGCACGTTGGCACTCACCGCAATGATTTCTCGCTCGAGATCTTTTCGCGCGGACTGATTGGCCAGCTACTGGACCGCCGACATGGCTTGCTTTGGACGAGTCCGATCACCGTGGTGTCGCTGGTCGGATTCGCCTACTTGATGCAGCGACGCTGGCGTCTGGGCGTAGCCCTCGGTTCTACTTTTTTGTTACTTTACGGTTTTTTTGCTGCATATCGTTTTTGGAACACCAGCCATTACGGCAATCGCTTTCTCTTTCCAGTGATCATCCTCAGCGCTCTGCCACTGGCACTGTTGCTGGATCAATTAATTCACCGGTGGCGAGGACGCACTATACAGCGCCCACCGGCGGACGATGTCCCTTGTCGAGCCGCAAACTAAAACCATTTTTTTCTATGAAGACCTGACGGCAGGCTGGGCGCTTGACCAGCTCACCGATGAGCTGGACCAGCGGATGGCTAAGGCTCAGATACTCTTTAGGTTCACCCGCCGCTAGCATGCCGTCTACCGCGGCGTCGCCGGCGATAACGCGCAGAACCAATTCCTCGTCGGAAACGTTGATACCGCCCATCTTGCGCCGCACTTCCTGCAGCGACAAGTCCGGCACGGACCAGTTGGCCCAATCTTTGGCGCGCGGCCGGCTGAGGATCTTGTCTTTGACACTAGCATCCATCACCGTTGGAGCTTCTTTGCCCCAATAACCCAGCGCGTATTGAATCGACTGGTCGGTCACCTCTTTGTAACGCTCGCCGGTGATCACGTTGATCGCCGCCTGGCTGCCGACGAATTGCGCTAGCGGCGTCACCATGATCGGGTAGCCGAACTCGGCGCGCACTTTGCCGCATTCCTCCAACGTTTCCTCGATCCGGTTCGCCATGCCCATTTTGCCCAGCTGAAAACGTAAATTTGAAATCATCCCGCCGGGCACTTGATGCAAATATTGCGATTGATCGTATTCACGCTGCGCGCCGACCGGATGGCCTTCGAGCCTGGCGATGGTCGTGAAATGTCTTTCCACCGGCTTGATCGCTTCCAGGTCGATTTGCGCTTTGAACCCAAGCGCTTGAGCGTTGCGCGCGACGTTGATGATCGATGGCTGACCGGAACCGTTGGCCAGCGGCGGGACGCCGGTATGAAACGTATCGACGCCCAGCTTCATCGCTTCGAGATAATTAAACGGCGCCATGCCGTTGTTGCAGTGGGCGTGAAACTCCAGCGGAATAGCGCCGATATTTTGCTTGATCAGCGGGATCAATGTCCGGGTCCTGTCCGGCGTCAGCAGGCCGGCAACATCTTTGAAACAAATCCGGTACGGCTTGATCGCCGCTGCCTGGCGTGCCCTTGACGCGAAGTAATTGTCGGTATGGCGCGGCGAAACCGAGTAGATGATGTTAACGATCACCTCCATGCCGAGTTTTTGCAGAGCGGCAATTTCTGCCGCGGCGACGTCATAGTCGTTCCACGGATCGGATGAGCGCGTCAGCGTGATGCCATGGGCCGCTACCCGCTCGATCATCAGCAGGCGGACGGAACGGGGAATTTTTTCGAATCCCGACGCGAGCCCGCCATGATAGCGCAGCCTCGTGCGGCGGAACTTCTTGGCGCCTTCGCCCATCCAGGTCCAGGGATTTTCCTTGTGCTCCTTGACGTACTTGATGTAGCCGGCAAACCCGAAGAACTCCATCGACTCAAACCCGCAGCGGTCCATCTGCTCGGCGATCGCCAGCATCGCCCCGGTGCGCATGCCGAGCGCCCATAAGCTCAACGAGCCATCGCGAACTGTAGTGTCGATAAAGTGAATGTCGTTCATGATTTTTAGATGATCTTTCCGCGCTGTGGTTACGGGTTGAATCTTTGCAGCGCGCTCCGCGTCGCTTCTTCATGCCAACGCATAACGGCGGTCACCAATCCCACGGTCGCAGCGTCGATATTTCGATCCAGTAAAAAATGATCCAACCCGAACTCGACGATAGTAATCGCCGACGGGAAAATCATATCCGCGAGCAAAAGGATGCCGTCGTTGGGACCATACTTGCTGAGCGGCGTAAAGCCCCGGCGCGCCCAAGCCGACAGATTGCCCGAAAGCGGAATACCGAAATAATTGACCACCAGAATATGTTCGGGCAAGTGAAACTTCTGGAAACGGCGACGGCTCCGCTCGGTCATCAAACTTTCCATGCCGGCGGCATCCACTTTACCGACCAAGTCCTCGATATCGGTGAGCGCGCGCTCATCGGCAAGCGGCGTTCCCTGCAGCGCGCCCACCGCATTGATCCAACCGATGATATGGCGCGTCTTGAGCGGTCCTAACTGGGTCAACGCCAAAGCCACTTCCGGTCCGGATTTACTGGCGCTGATGATAATCAAGCGCCGGCCGCTGGATGCCCGCGCGGCCAGTGCGGCGGCAACGATTTCGGCGTTGGTTTCGACCGCGCCGTCTTCGACCGTCTCGACGAAGTGCACCGGCAAGCCGAGTTTTTGCATCGCCTTTTTGGGCGCGGCGAGATCGGAACCGACGCTTGGCAATCTCTTGTAGAGATAAGTCGGCACGAACAAAATCTCATAATCGCCGGCGCCGGGCGCCAACCTCAAGCGATTTTGGCCGAAGGCCCGGCGGTTTTCCAAGAACAAATCTCGGAATTGGCGGTTTTCCGGCTGTCGATTAATTTGCTCTGCTAAATAGGCGGCGGCGAAGTCGATTGAAAATTCCTCGCTCAACCGCTTCAGCTCCGCGCGATCGGGCAGGCCATCGCGCATGAGCTGATAGGCACCGGCAATTTTGCCGTCAAACATCGGATTGCTTCTCTGACCGGTGAGGTAGTTGGCGAGATAGTAGCGCGCGACTTCAGAATCGACTCGGGTGTCGATGGTCTGTCCGCCGATCGTACCGTTTACCGGCAGGCCGGTGCACGCCGCTGCCAGCAACACCAACAACACGCGTGTCCAGTCGATGAAATGTCGCGACGTCATCTTCATTTCGCCAGTCAACTTTGCCCCGGCACGCTGCGGGCATCGGTCGGATCGCTGCCGGCGTCCAATTCGTCGCCATCCAGGTAGCCGTCGAGATCGCGGTCGATGGCGCTGCGCCGGCCGTCGCTCGGCGGCACGCAAGTGAAAGTCACCGGCTCGCCGGAGCGCCGATGGCGCTCGATTAAATCGCCAAGCGTCAATGGCACGTCCGCGCCGCGATCACCGTGGTAAAGCGCATTGCGCAATAACCAGCCGCGTTGCGCACTTCCTTCCCACGCGCGCGCAATGAGATCACAATCGCCCGCCGCCGCGCGATTGGAGAGTAAGTCGAGCATTTGCCGATCATTGGGCGATAAATCACCGCCGACAGTCAGCTGGCGCCCGACTGCCGGCGCCATGCCGGTGTCGAATGCCATGATGTATTGATGCAATTGCCGGCGAATGACGTCCTTCTCTGCTTCGGTCTTACCGGGAAACAAAAAGACGTCGAAGCGGAGAAAGCTCGCGACGCTGTCGATCGTGCCGTCGTGAAGAAAACTGAAGCCGGAAACTTGCGCGCCGGCAACGTTGAAGCGCCCGACCTTATCGTAAAGATTGCGCAACTGCGGAGTTTTCATATCGCGGCCGATCTGAATGCCCTCGAAGTTTATCAAACGATTGGTCCCCGTCGACAACTCGTGGCATGCGACGCAATTCTGTTCGCCGATATCCGACAAAAACGGACCGGTGAAAAACTCGAAGCCGGCCTTGATCTCGCCGTCCATGGCGCGGTCGAGGCGCTGATTGGGATTGGGCGGATAGCGAATCGTCATGACATAGTGCGCGAAGGCTTCCATGTCGCTTTCGGATAGCTCGGCGGAAAGCCCCATGAGATCGACGAATGCGGTGCTGAAGTCCTTGAAGCTTGGAATATCTTGTCCCGGCGCCAATGGATGGCCGAAGCGATCGCCGCGCCAATGATAGGGCGCGGTGTTGGCCAAACCGCGCAGACTCTGCGTCGTCATCGGCCCCTTGAGCGGATGCAGCGCCTGACGCGGTTCACCGAGACCGATGTTTCTGAGCTTTACCGGATATTCGACTTGGGTCCCGCTCGGATCGCCCAAGTCCCACGCGAGGCCATCCTTATCACCGAAGACATGGCAAGTCGCGCAGGAAAGATCGCCGTAGCGGGATGTAAGCGCGGCGTCGTAGAAAAACCGCCGGCCGGCGCGCACCAGCGCCGGCGTCGGGTCGTGGCGCAAATGAATCGTCGTCAGCACCTCGAGCGCGCGCATGCCGACTACTGATATAGTTGCGTCGAGATGGTTCAACACGTAGAGCCGCTGACCGTGGGCATCGAGCGCCAAACCGGCAGGGCCAAAGCCAACGCCGATGCGCTTGATCACGCTGCCATTGTTATCGAGTACTGCAACTTTCTTCGAACCGAAGAGCGCGACGTAAGCGCGCTTGCCGTCGGCTTGAAAAACGATGTCTAGCGGCTGCGCCAGGCTCTGTTCGCGCACGGCTACGGAATCGCTCGGTCGGTTATGATCGATGTGTGGATTGAGATTGACCGTTTGGGCGCGCAGCGTGTTATTGGATTGCGGAATAAGCCGGGTAATTCGATTCTCCGCGAACCGGGCCGCCAATCGCGTCTCGTGCGGAATCAAGTTAAACGCTTCGGTATTGCTCGCCCAAATCTCGCCGGTACCGGGTTGGACCGCTAGATTGAACAACACCGTGCCGACATTGCTGACAGCGCCGACGACTTTCGGCTCGTCCGCCGCCGCATCGATCACGAATACGTCATCGTCCGGCAGTTCGAAAGGCACGGCCGAGTCCCAGTCGCGTCCGGCGAAGTCGCGCCACACACCGTCCCGCCGCTTCACAATCGCTCCCTGCTTGGGCATCGCGCTGTACGGAATATTCGTCAAGCTCCATTGCGGCGCGCGGCCAAGCCGCACCGCGTCCTCGGCGGAAACCGACGTCGTGCCATTGCCCGAATGAAATACCGCGGCATAAACCGTTCGTCCGTCCAAGGAACTAGCCAGCGCGCGCGGCTTCGTGCCGAATAGTGTCACAACCTTTGCCGGCGCCTGCGGCTGGCGCGCCTCGAAAACCCACAACTGCGCGCGGCCAATCCCGGGCGTCAAAGTCTCTCCCCGGCGGGCGGTGGCGACAAACATGCGATCTCGGTTCGGTCCAGCCGCGACGATTCCTCGAGGTTCATCGCCGACTTGCAATGTGCGCACTACCCGCGGACGCGTCGGATCACGAACGTCGACGACGCTCACCGAGTCGGAAAGATGATTTACCACCCAAGCCTCGTCGCCGCTGAGCGCGAGCGCGACCGGTCGCAAACCCACCGCGGTCTCGCCGATCGAACGCAAATTGTCACCCTTTGTGTCAAAGATTTGCAAGCGATCATCGGCCGTGTTGAGCGCATAGAGATAGCGCCCGTCCGCCGACAAGGCCAACGGGCAAACCGGTTCGGTTTCAAAATTGGTAAAGCCGTCGGACGCAAGCGATCGATTCGCGCCGGGATCTGGAGGATTATCAAGCGAGCCAACGCTACAGCCGGCGCCTACAACAGCGAGTGCGATGTTAAGAAAACCTATTGATTTAAAGTTCCAGCGAAAGCGGGTCGAGCCAAACATAAGATGCAATGTGGTTAGCACAATTTGACCGGCTTGGTCGATAGTTACTGTCAGTGCGACTCGGATCGCAGGATTATTTGAATCACGTCTGTTTCTATATTGACACCAATCGAGGCAGACTGTCCCGCTTATGGGAAATAACTCAGCTGCGTGCGACTTATTCGCTGGCATACTGGTTGCTCGGTAACCAGCAAGGAGGATTAGAGTATGAAAAAATCCATAACAGCTGTCATTGTCTCAAGCGCGCTAGTTGGAGTCTCGGGGTACGCGCAGACTTTGCCCGACAACACACCAAATCAAATAAATCCGCCTATGGGTTTACCGCGGGAGCTTTCTCCTAGTAATCCCGGACAGGTTGCCCCGCCGCGACCTGACTTCGATCAAAAACTTCCGGGTCAACCGAACACGATTCCGGAAATCATGGAGCGCCCCGGTGCAGTCAATCCGCCACAACAGATGACACGCTCGCCAGAGGATATCCGTAAGGCGCAGGAAGCGCTCAAAGCAAAGGGTTATGATCCCGGCGCGGTCAGCGGCAATTTGCACGCCGGTAC
>DASSGE010000826.1:0-2372 GCA_035693605.1 Binatia bacterium | reverse complement strand
GGAGAGCCGACATCGAGTCCCTGCACCGATTCATCGATATAGGTTTCGACCAAGATTTTCTTCTGAAAAATCGTGCCGACCCCGAGCGCGACGACACCGAGTACGGCGATAATCGTGCCGACAATGATGAAAAGACCGATTTTGAAATAGCTGGCTTTTTCCATACCTTGGGGTTCAGAAGGTTAAACAATTCCGATGATCTGGTTTGATTGGGTTGTCAGCCGAGGGCTGCCGGGAGAAAAACTGGCGCACCCAGGCATTCTCACTATGATCGCGCAATTCTTGTGGTTTACCGGTAGCGACTATGCCTTTGACATTTTTATCCAACATAATCACCCGATCCGCAATCGCGAAGATACTCGCCAGCTCATGGGTGACGATGACAAATGTAATCTTGAGACTACGCGCCAACGAGAGAATCAATTCATCGAGTTCCGCTGAGGTGATTGGATCGAGACCAGCCGACGGTTCGTCGAGGAACAACACCTGGGGATCGAGTGCCATGGCGCGGGCGATCGCCGCGCGTTTCTGCATGCCGCCGCTCAGTTCCGACGGCATATGATTGTCGAAGCCGCCGAGACCGACGCGCTGGAGTTTCATCGAGGCGATGAAACGAATCGCGTCCGGTGGCAGATCGGTAAACTCCTGCAGCGGCAAACAGACATTGTCCAGCACCGTCATCGAGCCAAACAGCGCGCCGCTTTGATACATCACCCCGAACTTGCGTAACAATTGTTGGCGTTCGCTCCCCTCGGCAGTCGTGACATTGAAGCCGTCGATGAGAATCGTTCCCGCTGCCGGCGCATACAGGCCAATCATATGTTTGAGCAGAGTGCTCTTGCCGGAGCCCGAGCCGCCGAGGATGACGAACACTTCGCCGCGGTACACTTCGAAATTCAATTGCTTGAGAATCACCTCGCCATTATAGGCCGCGGTGAAGCCGTCCACGCGAATGATCGTATCGCCGGATGCCATGATCGAATCAGACCCAAAGATAATAATAAATCACCGTAAAAATCCCGTCGGTGATAACGATCAGGATAATACCACTGACCACCGCATGGGTGGTGGAAAGTCCAACAGCACTGGCCCCGGTCTGGGTCTGCAGGCCGCGCAAACAGCCGATGGCGGCGATCAAGATGCCAAAGGCAAAGGCCTTTACCAGCCCGCCGACGAACGAGCCATAGCTCACCGCCAGTTGCAGTTGATTGAAAAAGGTAATCAGAGGAAAGCCCAGCGACAGCATGACCACCGAACCGCCCATGACGCCTAACAAATCAGCGAACACGGTGAGCACCGGAGTCATAGCCAACCCGGCAAGCACGCGCGGCACGACGAGAAACCGCACCGGCTCCAATCCCATGGTTTTGAGCGCGTCGATTTCCTCGCGAACTTTCATGGTGCCAATCTCGGCGGCGAAGGCTGACCCCGAACGACCAGCGAGGATAATGGCCGTCATCAAAGGTCCCATTTCGCGCAGCACCGACAAACCGATCATATTGGCGACGAAAATCTCGGCGCCGAATTGGCGCAAGGCGACAGCCGACTGAAACGCCATGATGACGCCGACGAGAAAACTCAGCAACGCGACGATCGGCAGCGCGTTGACCCCGACCTCTTCGGCGATGAGCAGCGCGTCACGCCAGCGAATCGTTCGCGGGTGGCGTGCCGCCTTGACCATGGCAAGGCCGAGCTGACCGACGAATGAAATCAATTCGTGAATATCTTCCCAAAGCTGTACCGCGCCTCGGCCGATCTCCTCGACCAGCGGGGTGTGAACTTTACCTTCGCTCTGGCTGGCCTCGACGCTGCCCTGCAACCAGTCATCCAGCAGTTCTTGGAACTCCGGGCGCAGGCCACGGATCTCCAATTTGCCACCGTTCTGCTGTTGCAGCCGGTGCAACTGAATCAAAAGCGCGATACCGGAGCCGTCGCAGTAATCGATCGGCGCTGCGTCGAGATCCACTGTCGCCGCCCGCGCGCCGGACACCAATCGCGTCGATTCACGCCAGATGCGCCCCGTGTTGTCGGCGTCGAGCCGACCGATGATGACAAGTTTGAGAACTCCGTTGCGCGGGCCGTCGCTCTGTAGTTGGGCGGCATTGGCGGGTTGTGATTTCATGGAGGTTCTTACGGCCGGTATTTCTATTATGCGCGGTGGAAGCCCTTGGTCAACTGACCGGTACAGAACTTTTGCGCGGCGGGCGCACCGCAAGGCTCAACAACGCCGAGATCATCAAGGCGGCGACGAATGCCAAAAACGATGATCGATAGCTGCCGGTAATATCGTGGACATACCCGAAGAACGGCGCACCGGCGGCGCCAAACCCATGGGTGACAAGAATTCCCAGACCCCGCACCATGCCGAGGGA
>DASSGE010000825.1:0-4431 GCA_035693605.1 Binatia bacterium | reverse complement strand
GCGGCGGCGAAGTCGGTTGGATCATGTTTCTTGTCCTCTAACTTGAACGTCCGCTGCTTGAAGAAGTCATGGTTGTTTTCAAGATTGAAGGTTACACAGGGACTGAAGGCATCGATCAGCGCGAAGCCGCGGTGCTGAATCCCGCCTTTGATAAGCTCGACCAGGTGTTTCACCTGCCCGGTATAGCCGCGCGCCACATAGGTTGCGCCAGCGGCGATCGCGAGCGGAATCGGATTGATCGGGTTCTCCACACTGCCCGCCGGCGTGCTCTTGGTTTTCATGCCCTTGGCGCTGGTCGGCGACAATTGGCCGGTGGTGAGTCCGTAGATCTGATTGTTCATGACGATATAAGTGAGATCGACGTTACGGCGCATCGAATGGACGAAATGATTGCCGCCGATGCCGTAGCCGTCGCCATCACCACCGGTGACGATGATTTTCAGCTCATGGTTGGCCATCTGTGCGCCGGTGGCCACCGACAGCGCGCGGCCGTGCAGTGTGTGCATGCCGTAGGTGCTGATGTAGCCGGGCAGGTTCGACGAGCAGCCGATGCCGCTGATCACCATCGCTTGATGGGGCTGCACGCCTAATTCCATAAGCGCCTGTTTGAGCGCGGTTAGCACGCCGAAATCGCCGCAGCCGGGACACCAGTCCGGTTCGGCCTTGCCTTTGAAATCCTTGATTGTCAATTGCGGACCGCGGCCCGCAGGTCTTGCTCTGATCTCGGTCGCTGGCTCATTCATGATTCACTCCTTAAACCATTATCTCGTGCACCGGCACATATTGTTTAGTTCTGCCGGCCACGATCGCCTTGATCCCGTCGACGATATGATGCGGCATGAACGGCTCGCCGTCATACTTGCGGATATGACCGTCGGCGACGATGCCGGTCTCCGAGCGCAGATAACGCGCGAACTGGCCGCTGTAGTTGTTCTCGACAATGATGGTTTTCTTACTCTTTGCCAAAGCCGCAACGATCGCTTCGATATGCAACGGCACGAGCCATTTGATCTGCAGCTGATTGGCGGAGATGCCTTCTTCATCCGCCAATTTCTGGATCGCCTCGCGAACCACGCCCTCGGTGGAACCCCAGCCGACCAGCGTCACTTGAGCGTCATCGGCGCCCCATAACTTGGGCGCATCGAGCAACGGTAAGATCGAATCCATCTTGCGCATTCGTTTTTCATGCATCGCCTGGCGCTTGTGCGGGTTGGTGTATTCGTCGCTGATCAGCACGCCATCTTCGTCGTGATCGTCGGTGGCGACCACGTGCTCGAAACCGAGCGTGCCCGGCAATGCGCGCGGCGAGATGCCGCTGGCATTGATCTCGTAGCGCTTGTAGCCGCCGTTGAGCGGCGGCGTGGAGCCGTTCAAGCCAATTACATCTCCCCGTTCGATGGCAACGTTGAAGTCGAGCTCCGCGGGATCGACACTCGATCGACCTTCGGAGAGCAACAGATCGGAAAGAATAATTCCGGGGCACTGAAATTTATCGACCAGGTTAAACAGCCGCGGCACGGTCTTGAAACAATCCGGTATCGTCGTCGGCGCGACGATGATGCGTGGATAGTCGCCCTGCCCCGCCCCCATCGCCTGCCAAAGATCGCCCTGTTCGGTTTTCGTCGGCACACCGGTAGCCGGCCCAGCGCGCTGGACGTTGATGCAGACCACGGGAATTTCCATCATAGCTGCGGCGCCGAGCCCCTCGGTCATCAGAGCGAATCCCCCGCCGGAGGTCGCGCACATGGCGCGGCAGCCGGCGTGAGCGGCGCCGATCGCCATATTGATAACCCCGATCTCGTCTTCCACCTGGCGCACCATGATCCCCAACTGGCGTGCATGGCGTGCCATCCAGTGGAGCACGCCGGACGAAGGGCTCATCGGGTAGGCGCAATAAAAACGCACTCCGGCCGCCGCGCCGCCCATCGCCAATGCCTGGTTGCCTTCGAAAAACGCCAACTTTTTGCCAGTATCCGGCAGAGCGACGGGTAGCGCTTGGAGTTGCGCCGCCGCATAATCGTAGCCGGCGCGGGCGACGCCGATGTTCTCCGCAATCACCGCGTCGCCTTTCCGCTTGAACTGCAAAGTGAGAATATCTTCGAGGATCTTGAATTCGACGCCGATCAAGCGCAGCACCGCGGCCAACGCAATCGTATTCTGCACCAAGTCGCCTCTGACGCCCGGCGCCAGTTCCTTCACCGAGAAACCGCACAACTGAACTCCAGCGGCAGCGCCTTCAGGCTTGATCTTGTCCTTGTTGTAAAGCACCGAGGAGCCCGGCGCCATCAATTTTGAATGGCGATTCATGGTGTCTTGATTGAGTGCGATTAAAATATCGAGCTTGTCGCCGAAGCTCAGTACCGGCGCATCGCTGGTGCGCAGTGTCAGGAAAATATGACCGCCGCGCACGATCGACTGATAGGCGTTGTAGGCGTTCAGATGCAGCCCGCGGCGCACGAAGATGCGCGCCAGGATGTCGCCGGGAGTGGCGATGCCCTGCCCGGCTGCGCCGCCTATTGCGATTGACAGATCGACTTTCGCCATACACGATTCCTCCAAAGTCATCGAGCTAAGCCGTTACTAGTCGCGTGACATTCGATCTGAATCCGACCACGACCGAGCAGTCTTTGCCCCGAATAAAAAAAAGCCGGCGGCTCCTGCGATTTCTCGCACAAGCAACCGGCTTTTCGCCATCTAATTCCCCTCTGAAGATCACGCCGCGCTCCTTGCCCTGCTGCTCTGAATCGCGAGAGGCTGTCAAAGTAGACGAAATCTCGTTGTGATCGAAACGCTAGCAACGGTCATCGAGACTGTCAAGCTAAACTTTAGTACATCATCTTAAACGGCTCTTGTACTTTTGCCTGGATTGGGATTATTTCTGGGATTTTCCAGTGGGGGTTTTGAAAGCCATTTATTGCGGTTATCGGAGGCGGCATGTTTGATTTTCTATTTCCCAACCATCCGTTCGGCGGCCATACGCTTCGGCTTGTTGCCCAAGCACAACAAGGCGGTGGTGATGTCTTTGACATCGCCCGGGCGATGAAGAACGTCGACGCTGGCGACAAAGACGCTTGGGAGCGCGAATGGCTGGCATTAGCTGAAAACACCAACGCACGCGCCCATGCCGCCCTGGCCGCGGGTCATCGGGTGACGGCGCGGCAAAATTTTTTTCACGCCAGCAACTACTACCGGATGTCGGACGTGCTCCTGACCAGCGCCGAAGAAAACAAGCGGGGCGAACGCTTTCGCAAATCCCAAGAGATGTTTCGTGCCGCCGCAACACTCAATCCGACGAAGATCGAAGTTATCTCAGTTCGCTGCGGCGGCGAATCCTACGACGGCTACTTTTGCCATCCGGTCGATCCCAAACCCGGCAAATGGCCAGCCGTGTTGTTTCTCGGCGGGGCGGACGCCTATGCCGAAGAGATCTATTTCGGCGGCAAGCAAATGCTCGACCGTGGCTGGGCGATGCTGCTCGTCGACACACCCGGTCGTGGCTCGTCCATGTACTTGAAAGGGATCAAAACCCGGCCAGACTACGAAGTGCCGGGCAAAGCCTGCGTCGACTTTCTGGCATCGCGCCCGGAGGTTGACGCCAACCGCATCGCCCTGCTCGGCATCAGCATGGCAGGCTACTACGCACCGCGGGTTGCGGCGTTTGAGAAACGGCTCAAAGCGCTGGTAGCCTGGAGCGGCTGCTATAGCATTCTCGATGATCTGTACGACTGGTGCGTTCATCTCCAACCGGTTTGCCAACGGCTGTTGGGCGGTGTCAGCCACGAAGAAGCTCGCCGACAACTGCAGGAGTTCACCATGGCGGGCATTGCGAAAAACATCACCTGCCCGACGCTGATCACCCATGGCGACAAAGACACCCTAATGTCGGTGGAAGGCGCCAAGCGGCTCTACGAAGAGATCGGCGCCAAAGACAAGACCCTCAAAATATACGGTGAGACAGACGGCGGAGGCCGCATCCACTGCAGCCATGACTACTGGGCGCATAACCTGCCGTATATGTTGGACTGGCTCGAAGAGCGGCTGTGAGTTTATAAAACGTTAAGACGATAAGTGAAGGTTGGCGATTCTCAGCTACGTCCGATCTCTTCCCGGCGACGGGGAAGACTAAGATATTGGTGCCGGAGAAACTTAATTAAGGCTACCCTTCCATAAATTTTCCTGTCAACGGCAAGGAAATCGAAACTTGAACCGACACTCGCAAAGGAGTTCAGAGCAATGGCAAACAACGGGCAACATCAGTGGGATAAAGAGGTCGACGTGCTTGTGGTCGGATTTGGCGCCGCCGGTGGCATTTCCGCAATTACCGCCCACGATGCGGGCGCAAAAGTTTTGTTGATCGAGAAAATGCCCCATCCCGGCGGCATCTCGATTCTCTCGGGCGGCGGCGTCGCTTTCGCGCACAACGCCGAAGGC
>DASSGE010000824.1:0-5247 GCA_035693605.1 Binatia bacterium | reverse complement strand
GCAATCACCGGCAGGACAATTAGAATTAGCAACACGCCAACGCCAATGCGCCAACGGCGCGCGCCAATCTGGCGAAGTCGACGCTGACGCTTAATTCTCTTTTTCATGGGGATACTCAACCCCATTACTGCCTCCTGGGTTAAAAAGACACTAGAGCAATTGGCATACCTCGATAGCGATTCAGCACTGTTCGACCTGCACAGGCGAACCTTCATGCGAACTCGACTACGTCTGTCATTGGCGGGAAATAGCCTCAACCATTTTGTCACTGGTGAAAATTTTCTTGATACTGCTCGGCGCAACGCCGCTGGCACAACGCTTGCGCAGTTAATCATTGGGAAGTGTGGTCGATCAGCTGGGGAATGGGCTGCCAAAGTTTTGCGCGCACCGACTGAGAAAGGAATCGAACATGATCGGCGTACTGCTACTCGTCGCTGGCGTGGTTGTTCTGGGCCTCTACTTCGTCGTCGCGCCTGTGGTGCTCAGCACCTACCGTCGTTATCGTGGCCGCAGGACGATCATCTGCCCTGAGACCGACCAAATTGTCGAAATAGAATTGAAAGCCGGTCGTGCCGGCATCATGGCGGCGCTCGGCAAACCAGAGCTGCGGGTCAAATGGTGCAGTCTGTGGCCGCGCCGGAAGGGCTGCGCCGAGGAATGCGTAACAGACGATTGGCCATCGGCCGGTGAACCACGGGAACAAGATCGGACTTATGCCAAACGCGATTAGAAGCCACCGCTTCGCTTTTCAAATCTCTGCCGTCTCTGCGGTTAGATAAGCCGATTTCAGTTGGGTTTGAGCTTTGCCGCCGACAGCGCGACGTGCGCTTGGTGCGCTTGGTGGTTGTCTCTTGTCTTTGTCTATCCGCGCTATGCCGCAGCATCGACCTGCGCTGCGACACGGCAACCTTCCGCCACATCGACGCGCCGTAATAGCAGTGCGCCGGCGGCAAACAGCAACGTGATCGAGACGATGCCCCAGCGGCTGCTGCCGGTGAGCTGGCCGACCAAGCCAAAAATCGCCGGGCCGATGATGCCGGCGACCTTCTCGCCGGTGCTAAAAAAGCCAAAGAACTCGGCGCTATGGGTTTTTGGCACCATGGCGGCGAACAACGAGCGGCTGAGCGCCTGGGTGCCGCCTTGGACCACGCCGACCATGATCGCCAACGCGTAAAAATCCGCGGTGCTGCGAATGAAAAAGCCGGCGACGGAAATCACCGCGTAGACGGCCAAGCCGGAAAAAATTGCT
Source organism: Binatia bacterium (assembly GCA_035693605.1). Lineage (GTDB taxonomy): Bacteria > Desulfobacterota > Binatia > UBA9968 > UBA9968 > DP-20. The sequence goes on along the minus strand of DASSGE010000824.1, from coordinate 3,998 downwards.
CGCTTCGCGCCCCAACGCTGTGCCAGCGCGCCAAAACCGATGGAGCAGGGGAAGCCGATAAATTGTGTGAGAATGAGCGCGCCCAGCATGTCATTGTGATCGACGCCGATTTCGTCGCCATAAGCGGCGGCAAGCTTGATGATCGTGCCGATGCCGTCGTTGTAAAGCCAGAATGACGCAAGAAACAGCGTCAGCTCGCGATAGCGGCGAATTTCTCTGAAGGTCCGCAGTAACCGCGCACCGCTGTCGACAAGCGCCGCCGACGTGCGCGGTCGAGTCCCGGCCGCGGGCTCGATCACCGCGCGAAACAGCGGCACGGCAAAAACCAACCACCAAAATGACGCGCTGATAAAACACGCCTGCAGTGCGACGCCGCGATCCGCCATCCAAAACCACTGCGGGCGAAACAGCCAGAGCGTGTTGAGCACCAGCAACAAACCGCCGCCGAGATAGCCGAGCGCATAACCGCGCGCCGAGACCCGATCCAGATCGTTCGGCCGCGCCACGTGCGGCAACAGCGCCTCGTAAAAAATATTGCCGCCGGCAAAGCCCAGGTTGGCGAGCGCAAACAGCAGCGATGCCAGCAGATATTCGCCGGTGCCAATCAGCGACAAACTCGCCGTGGCAACCACCCCGAATCCAAGTGCCACCGCCAAAAAGCGCTTCTTGGCGGCGAGAATATCTGCGGCTGCGCCGGCGATCGGACCGAGCACCGCGACCAACAGCAACGACAGCGATGTCGTATAGGCCCAGTAGGCCGTGGCCGTTTCCGGCGCGGCGCCGGCGTCCATTGCCAGCGTCCGATAGTAGACCGGAAAAATCGCCGTGAGGATGACGACGGCGAACGCAGAGTTCGCCCAATCGTACATCGCCCACGCTTGGACGACGCGGTGATATTCCCGTTCAGACGGCGAGCTCGCTTTGCCACCGGCCATATTCAGCGCGGCCGGAGCACCAGGACCGGGCGCGAAGTGTGACGCACCACTCGCTCGGTGACGTTACCGATCGGCCAGGTGCCGATACCTGATTCACCGAGGGTGCAGATAGCGACTAAACTATCCGGCGTGTGCGTGATCAGGTCGATGATTGCCGCCGCGGCGCCGTCGGCGGCGCTTTCACGCACCAATGAATCGACCTGCGACAGTCCTTGGCGACGAAGCTGGCTTACGATGTCGACCAGGTAGTTATCTGCCTCGTCACGCGCCTCCTGCCAAAGTGTTTTGAGATTCGGCGCGCTGGCGCCGAACACCGGCAGGAAGGCTTCCGGCGGCGCGCTGTAAATACGCCGCGAAACGCGAACCAACTCGATGCCGAGATTCAAGCGCGACGCCAACTCGCTCACCGTCGGCAAAACCGTTTCGGCGACTTTAGAACCGTCGAGCGGGACAAGGACAGTGGTCAACTTTACCTCCGCCGGCGGTTCGCCGTTGGCGGGATGCACAAGCAGAACATGATTGGCCCCCCCGCGTAGCACTTTGTCGGCGACGCTGCCCAAGAGCCAGCGTTTGGCCCCGGAATAACCATGAGTCGCCATGGCGATCAGCAAGTCGGGCTGCGCCGCCGCAAGCTCGACAATCGTTGTGGCCGTATGGCCGGACTCGACAATCGCGCCGGCGGTAGGGCCGAATGACGCGGCAGTCTTCGCTAAGTATTCGTTCACCATATAAGGTGCGCATGCCGGCGTCTCGTGCGGATCGTTGACGCACAGCAGGTCAACCGGAATTTTCAGCTCCTGCGCCAACAAGCGCGCATACGGCAGGACCGCTTCGGCAAATTTAGAACCGTCGAGCGGGATTAAAATCTTGCTATACATAAAACCTCGTCATGCTAACGCGTCAAGCAGTCCGGCTACGCCAACAGCAACTGGCCTTTCACCGAGATCCAGGTAAACGTCAGAGCGATAACCGTGCCGATGCCGAGCCCGGCTCAATCCCCAGCCGACCGGGTGTCCGCGCCATAAGAACCTTTGTCAACGGCAGTTTGCCCGGCAGATCGATTTAGCGATAAGCAATGCCATTATTCAACCTTGCGAATTTATCCGCGTGTTTCTGGCAAATTTGCAAAGCGCCCGGCGTCTGTCCGTGAGTAAGACTGGTATATCGATTGCTCAACTGTCCATCGATTCACCTTTAAGGAGATCTGATAAATGTTACCAAATGCCTTTAAAGTCGCCATGAATCTCAGCGTCGCCTTGCTGTTGTCGCTGCCGTCCGCTTTGGCCAGAGCCCAGGAAAGCGGCGTGATCAGCGGCGGCGAGCTCGAGTACCACAACTCCTGCGCCGTCTGCCATGGCGTCGAAGCGCGCGGCAACGGGATCATGAGCAAGTACTTGACTGTAAGACCCGCCAACCTGCGCCAGCTCAGATTGACCGCCGGCGGCAATTTTCCTTTTTGGGAGGTCTATCGCAAGATCGATGGACAGTTCGAGATTCGCGGCCATGGCACGCGGGATATGCCGATCTGGGGCGACCGTTTTCGCGCCCAGGCTGGCGGCGATGCCAAGAGCGCTCAAACGCAGGCGGCCGGACGCATACTCAGCTTGGTTTTTTATCTGCAGTATATTCAGGAATAGGCGAAAAGGGGGAAAGCAAATTTCCGCGTCGTGCCGGCGGCGACTACAGCAAAAGCAAAGCGTCGAAACGAGGGAAAACGTGACAGGTACCAAACACCAACCGCGCGCTGACGTTGTGCAAGCGCTTGTCAATAACTGGAAACTGCAGACTGGAGTTCGCTAAGGAAAGTTAAGACTAGAATGTCGCCGAACAGACCGGCTGCGCCGTGTTAGACTGGCTACTGTCGACCAGAAAAACGCCGTTTAGGGCACTGCGACCAACCAGAAACGGGTACATCATTTCCGAGCGGTCTTTCAGCGTTACCGGCGTGCGCAAGAGCTTCGAACCCAGGCAGATCAACATTACCACCACAGGTCTTTTCTCGATGCCCATCGACGTTTGAATATGACGCCAGTCGACTACTGGAACTTGGAGCTGCAGGCCGCCATAACGCTTTCCCAGCTTGAACTCGGCGATATTGTTCCGCACGACAATATCGCGAGCATCCAACGAAGACAGGTCAGCGCCAGTATCGATCCGAGCCGGAAAACTAACGCCCCAAGGACGGAGGACGACATTCTCAACTACGCCAAGCGTGACCTTGGCCGGTTCGCCCCCTGGAGAATACAAGTATTGACTCTCTTTGATCTCCTGAGCGTAAAGTGTCCCTTCAATAACATTCGGTCCGGCCCAGAATAGCAATAGGTAAACAATTTTTGCGATAGTCAATTGCTTCATGCATGAAACGTAACCAAGTGAGGGGGCGAAATCAATATCGATTATTCATCCAAATATGCACGGGGGAATCTACCGTCTGCGATTGCATACCGGCTGGGAAGCTCTAGTCGTCATCCCCGCCGCCGATATACTCGTTCCAGTTGATCTTTTCTCGTTCGAGACGGGCCCGCTCAAATTCCGCTTTCTCCTCTGGACTCATCTGCTCCACTCGAGCCATCTCCTCTTCGTATTCCGCATTGAGACGACTCACGGTGGTGCAACTTGCACCGAATACGCCAACGAGGAGCAGCAACGTCAACATTCTTGCGGTCTTCATATCAGTTCACCTCCTTCCCTTTGAGACTCCGCTCCTCTGCACCGCCAACCCGTTAAGACTTCGCTCCCTCTGGAATATCAAAAAGCTGCAAAGCAGGTACCATGTCGTTATCGCTTGCCGTTATTTCGCCGAATTGAAAAGTCAAACAATACGGGTGACTAGGACCGACCATTTCCACTCCGTCGATGCCGCCACAGAGTTCTTAGCAGAAGCGACAATATGCCAGAGCCAAATTTCTCATCGTTCGGACTGACGGCTCTCCGCAAGTTCGGCAAACTGTAACCGCAGCGATTTGTCGACGATTCGATGGGACTCCGTGGCACGAGCTTTGCGCCATAACTCCACCGTAAGGAATCGTTTCGGACGTGCGAAACCGCTTGGCAACACTTCCC
>DASSGE010000823.1:0-2050 GCA_035693605.1 Binatia bacterium | reverse complement strand
GAGGCGAGTTCGATCGCCGGGCTGGCCGCGGCTTGGCAACTCGATCCGCGCGCGCTCGAGGCTGTCGTCGACGGATACAACCGCTCCGTGCGCGGCGGCCGATTCGACCCAGGCAGCCTGGACGAGTGCCATACGGAAGATTTGGTCCCGCCGAAGAGCCACTGGGCGCGGCCGATCGACACGCCGCCATACTATGGCTATCCGCTGCGGCCGGGCATCACGTTTACCTATCTAGGAGTTACCGTCAACGAGCAGGCGCAGGTGATCATGCAAAACGACCGGCCGGCAATACATGTTTTTGCCGCGGGCGAAGTGATGGCCGGCAACATTCTCGGCCGCGGTTACCTCGCGGGATTTGGCTTGACGATCGGCTCGGTGTTCGGAAGAATCGCCGGCAGGGAGGCGGCCCGCTGTGCCGGATTCTGAACTGATCAAAGACGGTGAGCGGCAGATGCGGATTTGCAACGCTTGCCGCTACTGTGAAGGGTACTGCGCGGTCTTTCCAGCGATGGAGCAGCGCCGCGTCTTCACCAAAGCCGATCTCACCTATCTTGCCAATCTTTGCTTCGACTGCCGCGATTGCTACTACGCCTGCCAGTACGCGCCGCCCCATGAGTTCGGCGTCAATATTCCCAAGCTGATGGCCGAACTGCGTACCGATACTTATCGCGAGTTCACCTGGCCGGTGCTTCTGTCGGGTTTGTTCAATCGCAACGCGCTCGCGGTGGGTATGATCACTGTGGTGTCGATGGTCATAATCTTTGGCCTGGTGCTGGCGTTTCAAGGCCCCGACGTTCTGCTCGCTACTCACCTCGGCGAGGGCGCGTTTTATCGGGTCGTGCCGTTCGTCGCGATGACTGTGCCGCCGTCGCTGATCGCGCTCTACGGTTTGACGGTCTTCATCATCGGCGCGCTGCGCTTCTGGCGCGAGACGCAGGGTTCGATATCCACGCTCATCGACCCCGCCGCGCTTTGGCGCGCGACCAAAGACGCCTTCGGCCTCGCCTACATGAAAGGCGGCGGCGCCGGGTGCAACTACCCCGGCGAGAGTTTTTCGCTCTTAAGAATGTGGCTGCACCATTTGGTCTTTTATGGTTTTCTTCTCGACTTCGCCGCCACGACCATCGCAGCTTTCTACGATCACTTTCTCGGCTGGCAGGCGCCGTACCCGTACTTCAGCGCGCCGGTGGCGCTCGGCACTGTCGGCGGCGTCGGTTTGATCATCGGCACCGCGGGCCTGCTTTACCTGAAATGGAAAAGCGATCGCGCGCCGGCGGCTGCAGGCATGCTTAACATGGATGTGGCGTTTCTCGTGCTGTTGTTCCTCACCAGCTTCACCGGTCTCGTCTTGCTCGCGTTCCGTGAAACCTCCGCGATGGGAACGCTCCTGGTGATCCACTTAGGCGTAGTCGCGGGACTGTTCATCACGCTGCCCTACGGAAAATTCGCCCACGTGGTCTACCGCTACGCTGCGTTGGTGCGCTACTCGATCGAGCAGCGGCGAGTCGAAACACACTCTTAATAAAGTCCCTTCTCCGCTTCAAAACGCGGCGGAATTCTCGATGACCCGCAATCAGCTATGGCTCGCGTGACTGAAAGCGCGCCGCCGGCGGGGTGAATAGCGTATCGAAGACAACAGGAGTGCGTCGATCTTGCGTATCATTCCGGCTGACCAAGGAATTACGCTTGCCATCCAACATTCCGCCATGGTAAGCGCAGCCATGGCTACGAACCCGCGAAAGCTAATTGTTTTCACGATTTTGTTTATGTTCCTCGCCCTGATCGCTGCGCGGGAAATCCGCGCCGCCGCGGCAGTAGAGACCCAAGGAGGAAAGTTTGCTGGAATGGTCCTCATCCCGGCCGGGGAATTTACGATGGGGCGAGATAGTGGCCCAAAAGACGAAACGCCGGCGCATAAATTGTTTCTTCCAGACTTCCATATCGATAGAAATCTCGTTACCGCCAGGGAGTACGCCAAGTTCATCCAGGAAAAGGGTCCCACCGGGCCCAAGGGTGAAATGTATTTGGATGTCGCGGATCCCGACGTTCT
>DASSGE010000822.1:0-3923 GCA_035693605.1 Binatia bacterium | reverse complement strand
CCGCAGCTTGGGCAATACTCCGAGTCAATATCGAACAACTCGATTCTGACTTTGAGCCTTCGCCGAAAGGTATAGAGTGACAAAGATCGAGGTGCTAACGTGACGCCAGCACAAGTCTAGAAACCCACGGAGGCGCACATGTCTTTCCTTACTGACGAACAGAAAGACCTTGCGAACGAGATCGCCGCCCTACTGACCGAGCGAGGCGAGACGGTCTGCGTGGCGGAGTCTACCACTGGAGGCCTCGTGTCCGCGGCACTACTGTGGGTGGCCGGAGCGTCCAAGTACTACGCCGGTGGCAGCGTGCTCTACACGCTTGGCTCGCGCACGGCGCTGGCGGGCGTGCCGGCATCGATGTTTGAGAACTACCGCGGCACCACGCCTGAGATGATCGCCGCCATCGCCGACGCCATGCGCCAGCGCCTGGGCGCCACCTGGTGCATCGCCGAATCCGGTCTCGCCGGCCCCACCCGCGGCCGATCCGGCCTGCCGCCCGGCCGCACGACGATCTGCGTCTCCGGCCCTGTAACGCGTGTCAACGTGCAGCAGACCGGCCTACCGGACCGAGAGCCCAACATGATCGCCTTCACGACTCTGACGCTACGCTATCTGCGGGACGCGATTAAAGAGGGAGCACTAGTATCGAGAAATATGTGATGGCGAGGGCCTTCTGCCACCGCTTCGAGTTCCCTCTCATAGTTGCCCAACCATTGAGGATCCCGGTCTCGTGTATCAGGATTACAAACATCATCGAAGCGAGGATTTACTCCTTGATTCAAAAAGCTGTCAAACTCCGTCATCGCAAGTTCATTCAGTCTACCTGCAAGCCGCAGCCGCAAACGTCGATTTGAATTGTATGGCGCGATAGCCAATCTTCGCCGAGTAATGTCGCAGCATTGGAATTACCCGGCGAGCGGCAATATTCACACCGCCAATGACAGACTTCTGCAGTTCAATGTTGGGATCGTTCGTTACAGCGGTCGAATTTGCAGCTTGCGGAACTGCACCACGCGGTGCCGTATTGGATGGAGATTCGCCGCTGGCGAATTTGCCGTCTTGCCCTTCGGCGGTTTTGACGCCGTTCATCATCACGCTCATCTGCGGTCCCTTCGCCGTGATCTCGAAGGTATTCCAGCGCCCGCCGGCCTTTGGGAGCGGCGGTGAGACCTTGGCGACGTTCACGATGGCGCCGGTGATGTACTCTTGCTCGGGGCGGAGGTCATAGATATTGACCTCCTAGCCAGTCGCATTACCGATTTTCTGGGCATCGATGCAGCGGATGAAGATCCCGCTATTAGAACAGCTATTATTTAGCACGATTTGACATGCAGAACCTGCTAATCAATAGTCAGCCGAGCCCAATTTATCATAGAAAGACATTGCCCGATGCCCAAAGACCTGCGCAGCTTCATCGCCGAACTGGAAAACAAATATCCCGAAGAAGTCGCCCGGGTGGCACGGCCGATTTCGCCGCGCTACGAGATCACAGCGCTTTTGACCCAGCTGGAAAAAGCCAAACGGTTTCCTCTGCTCTTCTGCGAAAAGGTCGAAGGCAGCGACGCGCCGGTGGTGATCAACGCGCAGGCGAGCCGCAAGTTGATGGCAATGGCGCTGGAGTGCAAACCGGAAGAGTTGGCGGCGAAATTCACCGAACGCCAGGGCAAACCGATCGCGCCGGTGGAGCTCAAAGGTGATGGCGCGCCGGTGCAGGAAGTCGTCAAGCTCGGCGATGACATCGATCTGACCAAGGTGCCGCTGCTCACCCACTACGATGTCAACGCCGCGCCTTACGTCACCGCCGGCATCGTCGTCGCGCCCGATCCTGACACCGGCGTGCGCAACACCAGCTATAACCGGTTGATGATGGCGGACAAGCGCGAGTTGCGCATATTCATGGCGATCGGCCGCCATCTATGGACGCTGCACAACAGGATGGAGCGGCGCAACGAGCCCTTGCCGATCGCCATCGTCGTCGGCGTTCATCCGCTCTTTTCCCTGGGCGCGCAAGCGTTCACGCCGTCCACCGACGATGAATACGCCGTCATCGGCGGCATGATGGGCGAACCGCTGCGGGTGGTGAAAGCGAAAACGGTCCCTGTGCTCGTGCCCGCCGACGCGGAGTTGATTATCGAAGGGAAGATTTTGCCCAATGTGCGCCGCGAGGAAGGCCCCTTCGGCGAATTCACCGGCCACGCGGTGTCGAAAGACGAACGACCGGTGATTGAAGTGACAGCGATCACGCACCGTAACAATTACATATTTCAAGACGTCCACGCGGGCTACACTGAGCACAAGCTGATGGGCGCGGTGCCGCGCGAAGCGGCGCTCATCCGCGCCGTGCGTCAGACCGTGCCGACCGTGAAAGACGTCTGCATGCCGGTGTCGGGCAACTGCCGATTTCATGCTTATATCGCGATTGCCAAGCGTGGCCCCGGCCAGGCTAAGAACGCCATCTGCGCCGCCTTTGCGTCCGACATGCTGCTCAAACACGTCGTGATCGTCGACGACGACATCGATGTTTTCGATGAAGAACAAGTTCTCTGGGCGGTGTCGAACCGCTTTCAAGCCGACAAAGACTTGGTGGTCATCGCCAACGCCCAAGGCAGCGAACTTGACCCCTCCGCTGGCCCCGGCGGCGTCAACGCAAAAATGGGCTTGGATGCGACCAAACCGCTGAGTGGATTCGCGCCGGAACTGCGCGTGCCCGGGGAGATTATGTCAAAAATTAGGCTGGAAGATTTTTTGCCGACAGTGACGACAAAACAAAAATAGTTTCAAGTTAGGCATTCTCGCTCTTCACTTCCAAGTACTGACTGCGCATTCTTAATGCCGATCACTCGAGCGAAAATTCGGTTCCTGCACCGCGCTCAAGCGCCCAGCGATAAGCCCACGCCGCCGCTACGGTGTCCCAGATCGCCATGCCGACAGATTCGAAGACGACGGTTTGGCTTTCGCGCTCGCGGCCGGTAATCTTCCCCAGGATAAGGTCGCCCAGCTCACCGGCGATTTTGTCCGCCGACCAAGTGCCGTCCGCAATCATCGCCAGATAGGGCTGGCGCGGCGCCTCGCCGCCAAGGAGCTCTTCTTTCCAAGAAACAATCACACGCGAGCTCGCCACAGTTTGCCGAGGTAGTTGTCCGCTCGTAATGGAAACAATCAGCGCTCCCGGTTCGATCCATTCCGGTTCGATCACAGTCGAGCGTGAACTGGTTGCCAGGCTGACGATCGGTTGGTTTTCGACGGCGGATTTTGCGTTATCGACGGCTTCCACTTCAATGTCGAGAAATTCGCTCATCTCTTTAGCGAACGACCGGCGATGCTCTTTGGTCGGGCTAAAGACTTTTACACTTTTAAGTCCTGGCAGCGCCCGAGCGATGGCGACGATCTGCCCACGGGCTTGCCGGCCGCTACCGATCAGGCCCAAGCTCTCCGCGCCTGTGGGCGCGAGATATTTACAGCAAACACCGCCGGGCGCACCGGTGCGCCAGACATTCAGACTTTTTCCGGCCACGAGCGCCAGCAGATCGCCGCTCGCGTTATCGAAGAGCACGATGAAGTAGGCATTGTTGGCGCCGCGAAAAAGCGCGCTGATTCGCATACCCTGACCAGCACCGGGCACCGCGGAGGTCATGATGCGATATTTATTCTTGGGTTCGAGCAAGCTGGTTTCGATGCGCGCTTGCCCAGCGACTTTGGCGCTGTTGAAATCCATCATTGCTGCCTCGATCAGCGGCAGGAATCTGTCCATATTCGCGGCGTCGCGATATAAAGGCGCCAAATCTTTCTCGCTCAGCAGAATTGGCATGGTTTTCCTCCTCAGGATTCACTACAATCGGAGCATAGTCGAGATAGTGGGTCGAACACCAGGGCTAGTTGGCACAGTCAGGTTGACATACTGGTATCTGACGGTTAATTTTTTTAAT
>DASSGE010000821.1:0-4864 GCA_035693605.1 Binatia bacterium | reverse complement strand
TCCATTCTTAACGGTCGCATTCCCCGCCGATCATATTAATCATGCCGAACGTCGGCACGATATCCGCCACCATGTATCCTTTGATCATCTCGGCAAACGCCCCCATGGCGATGAAACAAGGCGGGCGCACGCGTAAACGATAGGGCTTGCCGCCGCCGTCACTGACGACGTAAAAGCCCAACTCGCCGTTGCCGCCTTCTACCGCGCTATAGGTTTCGCCGGCCGGCACATGAATGCCTTCCATGATGATCTTGAAATGGTGCATCAAGCCTTCGATGCTGCCGTAAACTTTTTCTTTTTCCGGCAAGACGAAACGGGGATCGTCGATCCACACCGGCCCGACGGGCAATTGCCGGAGCGCCTGCTCGACGATTTTCATACTCTCCTGAATCTCACGAAGGCGGCACAGGAAACGATCGTAATTATCGCCGTGACTACCGAGCGGAACCTCGAACGCCAGCTGATCGTAGACCAGATACGGGAACGCCTTGCGCACGTCGTAGTCGACACCGGTGGCGCGCAGGATCGGCCCGGTGAGGCTATGATCGAGGGCCGATTGCTGTGAAATAACCCCGATGTTAGACATGCGATCGAGGAAAATCCGATTGCGCGACAATAAGCGGTCGCAATCATCGAGCAGCCTGCGAACGGTCGTGAAGGTCTTGGTCACCTGCTCGGCGAAATCCTGCGACAGATCGTGCTTGACGCCGCCGATGCGCACGTAGGTCACGGTCAGGCGCGCGCCGGTAAGATTTTCGATGATCCGGATAATCAGCTCGCGAGCTTCGATCATGTAAAATCCCACCGTGATCGCACCCAATTCCGAAGCGGCCATGCCGCAGCAGGTTAAATGATCGAAGATGCGCGCCAGCTCGCTGACGATCACTCGAATATACTGGCAGCGCGGCGGTGTTTCCGCGCCGATCAGTTTTTCCACGGCGAGTGCGTAGCCGACGTTATTGATTAACGAGGAAGCATAATTCAGCCGGTCGGTGTAGGGAATGACTTGCGTCCAAGTCGCCTGTTCGCAGCTCTTATCAAAACCGCGATGGAGGAAGCCCACCTCAACGTCGCAGTCCAGCACCTTTTCGCCTTCAAGCTTGAGATTAAATTTAATCGTGCCATGAGTCGCTGGATGGGACGGGCCCATCTGTAACTCCATGATTTCATGCGGCAGCTCTGGAGAATCGGCTTTCATGGCGTTATTCGGGCCGCGGACTAATTCTTTTTTGCTAAATTTTTCTGCAAACGGAGCAATTTGTTATGCGACCGCTCATCGACAAATGTGCCGTCCACATACCGTTCCGGGACGCGCGGCTGGCATAAATTAACCGGATAGTCCTTGCGCAACGGGTGGCCGGTGAATTCGTCATAGAGCAAAATTCGCCGCAAATCAGGATGATCCTTGAAACGGATGCCGTAAAGATCCCAGACCTCGCGCTCAAGAAAGTTGGCGCCGCGCCACAGCGGCGTCAACGAATCGACCATCGAATCGCTTTCCGGCACGCCCACACGAACGCGTAGTCGCCGGCGTTGTTTCAATGAAACCAGTTGATAAACAACTTCGAAACGTGGCTCTTGCTTGTTCCAATAATCGACCGCGGTGATATCCGAGAGGAAGTTGAAACTCAGTTCGGCGTCTTCTTTGAGCAAGCGAAAGCTTTCGCGCAAACCGGCGCGATCCAGAGCGATGACGTGGTCGCCCTGTGGTTCACTGACATTTAAAATTCTCTCGCCAAGCTTATGCTGGATAAGTTGGAGTTGGGGGCTCATTTCAGCCATTTACAATCAATTCCATTCAAGGGCGCCTTTTTTCCAAACGTAGGCATAGCCTATCGTCAGAATCACCAAAAATATGCCCATTTGGATCAGGCCGAAAACGCCCAGTTGGCGGAAATAGATCGCCCAAGGATAGAGAAACACGACTTCCAGATCGAAGATCAGAAATAACATGGCGACGAGATAGAAGCGCACCGAGAAACGAATGCGCGCGTCGCCTCTTGGCGGGTTGCCCGATTCGAACGGGTCGTTCTTAGCGGCATTTGTCGATTTGGGACCAAGTAACGAAGCCGCGGTGAGAAACGCCAGGACAATCACGCTCGCGACTGCGAAAATCACGAGCAATGGCAAATAGGGATGATTCATGTCGTGAAAGCCATTAAAAAAAACCATACCTTCCCGGATCGAAAAGGTATGGATTCTTGGGCGCGCTAGGATCTTTCGACCTACTGAATTTTGTATGGGAAAAGGCCAATGTTGTCAAGGTAAGGCCGGCTATTGGGCGTTTACTAACGGCGCTTCCATCGAGGTTCTGGACGAAATCATTGCGCGTTGACGCGTGAGGATGATCGGTGTTAATCAAAGCCTACTAGCGGGCGGCCGATTGGAGGTTCACAATGGCGCAGGGATACTTGGCGAGATTTTGCTTTTGCCTTATCTGGGTGCTGATCGCCAACTCGGTTACGTCGGCACAGGGGTTGATTGATGGGGCGAGGAAAGAAGGCCAGGTGGTCTTCTATGCCTCGATGGAGGCGCCTTCGGCACAGCGACTCACCGCGGCCTTCGAACGAAAACATCCTTATATCAAGGTTGAATCCACACGCATCGGCTCGGAACGCATGGCGACCCGGCTAATTGCCGAGGCACAGGCGCGCAAGGTTCGTGCCGACGTCGTGCATCAATCGGCATTCGATTTTTACGGCGTCTTGCAGAAGGGGCTCTTCGATAACTATCTTTCGCCCGAGCGCGCCGCGATTCCGGCCGAGTATCGCGACGACAAGGGATTATGGGTGATGGCGTCGGCGACGCTCAATGTCATCGCCTACAATAAAAAGATGGTCGCCGCCGCCGATGCGCCGAAAAGCTTTTGGGATCTGACTGGGGCGAAGTGGAAAGGCCAGCTGCTCATGGACGACAACGAAAGCAAGTGGATGGCCGGGATGATGCAATATTACGGCGAGGCGAAAACCTTGGAGCTGCTGAGAATGCTTGCGGCCCAGGACATTCAGTTCCGCACCGGTCATTCGTCAATACAGACCTTGCTCGCTGCCGGCGAGCGCGCTGCGGTGGTTGTAGCTTTCGCCAACGGCGTCGACAGATTGAAAAAAGATGGCGCGCCGATCGAGTGGATCGCTCCCGAACCGGTAATCGGTTTAACCTTCGGGACGGCGGTCGTTAAAGACGCGCCCCATCCCAACGCCGCCCGGCTGTTCAATGATTTTCTGTTGTCGCGTGAAGGCCAGGAGCTGACCGCCGCTGCCGGCTACTACGCGCCGCGCACCGATGTGGCTTCGCCGATTTTGAAAGAGACCCCGCCAAAAACCAAAATCCTGCCCCTGCCCATGTCCTTGGCGCCGCGCTACAACGAATACTTTCAAACCTACCGAAAACTGATGGGATTGAAATGACACCGACAGGAGACGTGCGTTCCCAATCAGTAGTGAAGCGAAATCTTACCGCCTCGCCCGTTGGGAGAGGACCGAGGTCAGGGCTCCGGCGTAATCGAGATGGCTATTCACTGAAAAACAACTAAAGCACATTGAGGACAACGCCATGGCTTATCAATCCGAACAAGGCAACTTCACCATCGCCCTGGCCGGCGACACCATGCTGACGCGCAAATTGACGCCGTTCAAAGAAGCGGGATTTTTGAAACTGCGCGAGATCATGCGCAACGCCGATGCCGGCTTCGCCAATCTCGAAGGCACGGTGCACACCTGGGAAGAAGGTACGCCGGGCATTACCCAAGGAACCTTCATGACGACCGATCCAAAATTGCTCGACGACTTGCAATGGCTCGGCATCAATCTGGTTTCGTGTGCCAACAACCACGCCTTCGACTATGGCGAAGATGGCGTGCTCGCGAATCTCAAACATCTCGACGCTGCGGGCATGGCGCATGCCGGCACGGGAAAAAACCTCGCCGAAGCGCGCGCACCCGGCTATCTCGACACCGCCAACGGCCGCGTCGCTCTGGTTGCCGCCACCGCCACTTTCAGACCGTGGAATCAAGCTGGCGAGCAGCGTCCCGACCTGCGCGGCCGACCGGGCATCAATCCTCTGGGCTTCACGACCACGTACAGCGTCGACGCCGCCGCTTTCGAACAACTGAAACGAATCAGCCAAGGCCTCGGCTTTGAAAAGAGCAACGAGCGCGCCCGCAAGCATTTCTACAGCGACAAAGAAATTGGCGATGGAAAGGCCGCGGAACTGAACCTTTTGGGCAACCGCTACATTCCTGGCGAAGGTTTTGCCATCGCCACCGAAGCCAACCAGCGCGACCTGCAAGACAACCTGCGCTGGATACGCGAAGCGCGCCGCCAGGCCGACTGGCTCGTCGTCAGCGCCCATTGCCACGAGTTCGGTGGCGCCAGTTTACTCACCGCCGGCACCCGCGCGGAATTGGAAGAGACCGCCGACTTTGTCACCAAGTTCGCGCACCAAGCCATCGATGAAGGCGCGGATATCTTCGTCGGCCACGGCTCGCACTTTCCCATGGGCGTGGAAATCTACAAGGGCAAGCCGATATTTTACAGCGTCGGCAATTTTATCTTTCAGAACGAAACCGTCGGCTTCTTTCCCGCCGACGCCTACGAGCGCTTCGATCTCGATCTCAAAGCCACGCCGTCCGATTTCCTCGACGCCCGCACCAACGGCGGCAAGAAAGGCCATCCCAGCGATCCCGCCTACTGGGAAAACATGTTCGCGATCTGCGAGTTCGGTGGAAACAAGCTCAAGGAAATCCGCATCCATCCGATCGATCAAGGCTTCGGCAGACCGCGGCCGCAGCGCGGCAGGCCCGTGCTCGCCGACGGCGAGGTTGCGAGTCGCGTCATCGACCGCGTCGCCAGGCTGTCGAAGCGCT
>DASSGE010000820.1:0-4708 GCA_035693605.1 Binatia bacterium | reverse complement strand
ACTTTACCCTTCTCGTTGGTGATCGTGGCGGTGCGCAGCTCCCAATCCACCTCGTCGTAAGGACTGACCCCGGCCCTGCTAAAATATCGTGGAATTTTCAGTCCGGTGCGTGCCCGATCCGGTCGTTGATTGGCCCCCAATTCAGTGGCCTCAGATGTCAAAATCGCCATCTTTCGTCTCCCCCCTTCTTTTCTACTACTGCCCAATATATGGTGTGAATAACTCAGATGCCCACTAGAAGTTGTACTTTTAGAGACAATTGATCGGCTTGTCAATGGAAATTTTTCAGGCGGTAATTTGTTGTGATTTTTCACCGCTTTTCAGAGTTTCTGCCAACTCGGCAGGGCATCCGGTCAGCGCGCTTGCGTGGCGTCGATCTGTCGGTTAGGAATAATCGTGGCCAGAAAAGACCCCACCATCGAACGGCTCGGCGACGTGCTCGAGATTTCGCTCAAACGTCTCGACTTGAACGCGCGGCTCGACGACTACGGCGTCTGGACGATCTGGAACCAAACGGTCGGCACGGCGATCGCCCGCAACGCCCAACCCGAAAAAATTCGTAACGGCACATTGATGGTCAAAGTCAGCAGTCCGGTGTGGATGCAGCAGCTGCAATTTATGAAAGAAATGATCGCCGCCAAACTCAACGACCAACTAAAGAGCAAGGTGGTCAAAAATATTTTTTTCGTCGTCGGACGCATCGATCCGCCGCGCGATGAAATCGCCGCGCCGGCGGCGGCGGCGCCGCCACGCTTGGTCGATGCCAGCTTCATCGAGACCATCGAGGATGCGGAGATCCGCGAGGCATTTCAGAAACTCTTAAGCAGCTTCGCCCGCCGTCAATCCAAGCCGTAGCGATTTTCATAAATTCACGCGCTCGACTACCGCTCGCGGGACATCCAGCTCAATTTATTCTATTCGCGCCGCTCCGCCGCTTGGTTTGGCGATACCGGCAATGATCGCGGCAACTTCCGGTGAATAGACTTGGGGCGCACAGTAAATCACCAACGGCGGCGCCACCTCGACGCCGCTGCGCCCGCCTTTGACCGCTTCGACCAAAACCAGCAAGGCTTCATCGCCGGCAAACGAATGCACCCAACGCAAGCGTTTGGGCTCGAGACCGGCGCGGCATAGCGCAATGAGCAATTCCACTGCCCGTTCAGCGGAGTAAATCAGTGCCAGCCGTCCCTTGGGCCGCAGCAAATAAACCGCGGCGGCGACAAAGTCGTTCAATGCGCCTTTGATCTCATGGCGCGCGATCTGTTTTTCCTGATCCGGACTGATCCGGCCGCTAGTGGGTTTGCGAAATGGCGGATTGCTGACGACGGCGTCGAACGACGATGACGCAAAAAGCGAGCTGATTTGCCGCACATCACCCATGACAATGGCCACGCGCTCTTGGAGGCCGTTGAGCGCCACACTGCGCTTGGCCCGCTCGGCCATTGCCGGCTGCACTTCGAGACCGGTGATCGACGCGGCAGGATATAAATGGCTCAACAACAGCGCGATCGTACCGTTGCCGGCACCGAGATCGATCAACTGGTCGCGCGATTTAACGGTGACAAAACGCGCCAACAGCAACGCGTCGAGAGAAAAACGGTAGCCCATGCGGCTTTGGTATACGCGCAACTTTCTGTCGATCAGTGTATCTAAACTGTCATCGCTCATGTAAATAAGTGTCCACAACAGTAGCAGAGTTCGGCTCACTCGCCCGCGCGATACGCTGATTAAAATCAGCCGCTCCGCCGGCGTCGTCTATTTGCGGCTCATTCTTGCAAAGACTAGCGGTTTTCTATATTTAAGTCGAAAATCAAAATTCATTTTGTTCCACGATAAACACTGATGACTTCACTTCTGGGGCGGCTGGGCCGACTCTCAATCGAACGTATCGCCGGCATGGGGAAAATGTTCAATTTTCTCCTGTCGTCGATCATGCTGGCATTCCGCCGGCCCGCCAAACTTAACTTGATCATCTATCACATCAAAACGATCGGCGTCGATTCCTTGTCGGTCGTGGCGCTGTCGGGATTTTTCACCGGCATGGTCATGGGCTTCCAGGGATATTATAGCCTGCGCAAATTCAGCGCCGAGAGTTTTCTCGGTTCGGCGGCCGCTCTGGGTCTAATACGTGAACTTGGGCCGGTACTGTCCGCCTTCATGGTTACCGGTCGAACGGGGTCGGCGATGGCCGCCGAGTTAGGCACAATGCGCGCCACCGAACAAATCGACGCGCTCGACTCGATGGCAATCAATCCGGTTAAGTATCTGGTCTCGCCGCGGATCATCGCCAGTCTGATCGCCATGCCGCTATTGACGGCGATCTTCGACGTCATCGGTATCTTCGGTTCCTATTTGGTCGGTGTCTCTATGTTAGGAGTGAGCTCGGGCAGTTTTTTCGCCGGCATGGAAAACAGCGTGGTGTTTCACGATGTCTACAGCGGCTTCGTCAAATCGATTTCCTTCGGTCTGATCATTACCTGGATCTGTTGCTACAAAGGCTTTCACGCGCCGCCGATGGCTACTGGCGTCAGCCAGGCGACCACCGAGTCGGTCGTTTTGTCATTTGTTTTCATTTTAGTCTGGGACTATTTCCTGACTTCCATCATGCTCTGACGCCATGATCAAAGTCGTCAATCTACACAAGGGCTTTCGCGGCCAACAGGTCTTACGCGGCGTGAACCTCGAGTTCACCACCGGCAAAATCACCACCATCGTCGGCACCAGCGGCTGCGGCAAAACGGTTTTGCTGAAACATTTGAACGCCCTATTTTTGCCCGATGCCGGTGAAATTTTCGTAAACGGCGTCGACGTCACGAAATTGCGGCAAAAAGAACTTTACGAAATACGCAGCAAGTTCGGCGTGCTGTTCCAAGGCGCGGCACTCCTGGACTCGCTCCATGTATTCGACAACGTCGCTTTCCCGCTGCGCGAAAAAACCACCATGACGGAGAGCGACATCAAGAAGAAAGTCGAAAGTCGATTGGAGCAGGTCGGCTTGGGGAAGATGGGCAGTAAATTCCCCGCCGAGCTGAGCGGCGGTATGAGGAAACGCGCGGGATTGGCGCGGGCTTTGATCAGCGACCCGGAAATCGTCCTGTTCGACGAACCGACAACCGGGTTGGATCCGGTGTTGGCGACCAGTATTCATCAGCTGATCGCCCGCACGCAGAACGAGTTCGGTTATACCGGCATCATCGTCAGTCATACGATTCCCCAAGTCTTTGAAATCTCCGACTACATTGCTATGCTCGCGGGCGGCATTATCGAGCACATTTCACCGCCGGCGGAATTCTGCGCGTCAGAGAATCCAGTCGTGCAGCAATTCATTCATGGGAGAACCGAGGGTCCGATCCAAGTCCTCTAGGAGTTGCGACAGTGAATCACACACGCACTGACATATTAGTTGGTATATTTGTCCTGGTTGGCATAACCTGTCTGGGCTATCTCGCCATCCGTTTGGGCAAACTGGAAATGTTTGGCGCCCACGGCTACGTCCTTTTCGCCGATTTTGCTTCGGTTGCCGGTTTGAAGCCGGGTGATCCGGTTGAGATCGCCGGTGTCAAAATCGGCCGCGTTGAAGGCATGTCGCTGGCCGATGATAAGGCACGCCTGACCTTGCGGTTGGACGACGGCGTCAAGCTCCAGGAGGATGTCATCGCCTCGGTCCGGGCGCGTGGCCTGATTGGTGACAAGTTTGTCCTGGTCTCGCCCGGCGCATCGGATAAAATCATCCCTCCCGGCGGGAAAATTCGCGAAACCGACTCACCGCCGGACATTCCCGATTTGATCGGCAAAATCGTTGGCGGCGATCTTACGTCTAAAGGTGAAAAGAAAGATGAAAGCTCTAAGTAATCCTGTGAAACTATTAATCGCCCTCTTGATTGCAGCGGTGACACCGACAGTCTCCCCGGCCCGCGCCGGTCTGCCGACGGACCAGATCAAAGCCACGGTCGATAAAGCTTTAACGGTCCTCCGAGATCCTCGTTTTAAACCACCGGCCAAGCAGACCGAACGCCGCGAACAGCTCAAGCTGGTGCTTTTTAGCCGGTTTAATTTTACCGAGATGGCCAAGCGCTCTTTGGGCCCGAACTGGTCGCGTCGCACGCCTCAAGAGCAAGAAGAATTCGTCCGCCTGTTCACCGAGGTGCTGGAACGTGCTTACGCGGAGATTATCGAATCTTACAGCGAGGAAAAAATCCTTTACCTAGCCGAAAAAGTCGACGGCACCTATGCCGACGTAAACAGTAAAGTCGTCACCGCCAGGGGCGAGGAATACTCGATCAATTACCGCGCCCACCTGGTCGGCAACGAATGGAAGGTCTACGATGTCGTGGCCGAGAATATCAGTCTCGTCAACAACTACCGCTCGCAATTCAATCGGGTGATCGCGAAATCTTCTTACGAGGAGCTGGTGCGCCGCCTCAAAGACAAGAACGAATTTGCCGGCGCGCCAAAAAAGTAGTCCTGAGCTTTTTTATAGGTCTTTTCGCAATGCCGCCAGAGGTGGCTTAGCGAACATGGCGCTCCGGCCAATGCGTCATTTCGAGCGCGCAGCGAGAGATCTTTAGGCCCGGACACAAAGATCCAACCAACGCCGCACTCGAGAATCCTCAACTTACCAATCGCCCTCGACTGTGATAAGTCAGACGCAGTAATGCCAACTCATCACAAACAGTGAAGGAGAAGGAGACTCGTCATGGCCACGATT
>DASSGE010000819.1:0-4256 GCA_035693605.1 Binatia bacterium | reverse complement strand
GAACCAACGAGGGCAGACTGCTGGTGAAGTCGTCAGCCGTGCTTTACGTCCTCGAGCGAATCGTTGGAGCTTGGCGCGCTCTTAGTATTACCGTAAACGTTTTTCCCACTGCTATACTCGAGTGCGGCTATGACTTGGTGGCGCGAATGCGCGGCAGGCCATTTCGCACAACTGTAAGCACATGTCCGTTGGTTCCAGCTAATTTACAGAACCGTTTTCGTCCCTAGTGCAGCTGCCTAGCAAGATTTTGAATCTTTGACATGATAAGAGAATCGTTTGGGATGCCATAACCATGAGCAATTACGACGCCATCGTGATCGGAGCCGGCCACAACGGCTTAACCACCGCCGCCTACCTCGCCAAAGCCGGCAAAACAGTTCTGATTCTCGAACGGCGCTCCGTTGTGGGCGGCATAGCGGCCACGGAAGAAATCTTTCCGGGTTTCAAATTCTCGACCTGCGCGCACCTCGCCGCCAGCTTCGCCGGCGAAATCAACGCCGATCTCGACCTTAGAAAACATGGCCTGGAGTTTTTGCCGCTCGATCCGCTGCTGTTTGCGCCGAATCTCGGCGGCGCGCCACTGGTAATTTCCCGCGATCCGACAAAAGCAGCAGAAGAGATTGGCCGACACTCGAAAAGCGATGCGAGTAAGTACGCGGCATTCTGCGCTAGGCTCAAACTGCTAACAGGTTTTTTGCGCACACTGTACGGCCTGACCCTGCCGGACAAGGCGACTACTAATTCAGTCAATCCGATGGAAATGCTGAAGATGGGTCTAAAATTTCACCGCCTCGGCGACAAGGAAGGCTATGAGTTCTTGCGCATACTGCCGATGAGCATGGCCGATCTGCTGCACGAATGGTTCGATAACGATCTATTAAAGGCGAGCCTGGCGGCGAGTTCCATGTTGGGTTCCTTCGTCGGCCCACGCCAGCAAGGCACGGCGTTTAACTTGCTGCATCACCAGATCGGCGAGTCCAACGGTGTCTTGCGCACCGCCGGCTTTGTCCGCGGCGGCATTGGCAATCTCACCGCTGCCATCGCCCGAGCTGCGCAGCAGTTGGGAGCGGAGATTCGCACTAATACCGAAGTCGCAAAGATCATTACCAAAAATGGCGCCGCAACAGCCGTAGTGCTGGCCAGTGGCGAAGAGATCGCCGCGACAACCGTGGTATCAAGTGTTGATGTGAAGCGGACGCTTCTCGCCCTCGTCGAACCCACCTACGTTGACCCGCATTTTCTGCTACAAGTGCAAAACATTCGCGCCCGCGGCACGGTGGCGAAGATCAACTTGGCATTAGATAGATTGCCGAAATTCAAAAAACAGGAATCCCAAACGCAACTCGGCGGCATCATACACATTGGTCCAACCGTGGATTATCTAGAGCGCGCCGCCGATGACGCCAAGTATGGTCGCTATTCCAAGCAGCCGTTCTTGGAAATCACTCTGCCATCGCTCAGCGATCCGTCGCTGGCGCCGGCGAACAAACACGTCATGTCGGTGTGGATGCAGTCGGCGCCCTACAACTTGCGCGCCGCCAATTGGCCCGACCAGCGCGAAGCCTTGGGTGATACCGTGGTAAATCTCATCGAGGAGTACGCGCCGGGATTCAAAAACTCGATCCTCCACCGGCAGATTTTGACGCCGTTGGACTTAGAACAGACCTACGGCTTATCCGGTGGTCATCCCTATCACGCCGAAATGGCATTGGACCAAATCTTCTTCATGCGTCCAATCCCCGGTTGGGCGCGCTACGGCACGCCCATCGACCATCTCTATCTTTGCGGCTCCGGCACTCATCCCGGCGGCGGCATCACCGGCCTGCCCGGATACTATGCCGCCAAACAAGTGTTGAAAAATTTGCAACTCAATAAATACTAAACTCGTTACGTAGGAAATTCCTTACCGCCATGATAGACGGAAATCACTCGGATCATTCGTAAGGATCAATGATGAAGCTCTATCTCGGTTTACTGGAAAGTTCGCCGCCGAATCAAACCAGAATCTTCGCCGAACTCGACGGCCAACTGGTCGACTTGCAGATCGCCTGCGCCGCCTATTTGACTCAGGCCGAAGACAGTCAGGCGAACGCTTACGAACTGGCCAGCTACTATTTCCCCCAAACCATCACCGGCTTTCTCGAATGGGGCGAATCGGCGCAAAAACTTCTTGAGCAAGTCATGTCGTTCGTCGGCAAATCGGGAGTAGGTAAATTGCGCGGCCCCGGCGGCCAAAAGCTCGCTTACGATAGCACCGACGTAAGGGTCCTGCCGCCGTTACAGAATCCGGAAAAGAGTTTCGTTATCGGCTTTTCCGACCGCGCACGCACCGAAGCGCTGCCGCCGGCGGAGATCCCCACAGGCTATTACAAACTGCCGCAGACTTTTATCACCACCGGTGCGCCGGTCATCTGGCCTAAATTTTCCGAAGAGCTCGATGCCGATGGTTGCATCGCCATCGTCATCGGCAAGGCGGGCAAGCGCATACCACCGGAAAAAGCCTGGGAACATGTCGCCGGAGCGATGTTGATCGTCGACATCACCGCGCGCGACATCAACAAGCGCGAAGGGCTCACAACCAATAATTTACTTGGCAAAAACTTCCCGTCGAGCACTTGTGTCGCCCCGGCGCTACTGGTCGGCACGGAAAAGAAAGACTTACTGGGATTGGAAGTGGAGCTCTCGCTCGACGGCAGCGTCAAACAAAAATTCGCCCTGCGCGATTGCGTATTCAGCGTCGAGCGGATCATCGCCTACTGGTCGATCCTCGGGATCAAACCGGGCGATTGGCTCGCCATCGGCGCCAGCATGGCGCTCCAAGGCGAGCGCTTGCAGAATCCCGTGCCGCTGAAAATCGGTTCGACAATTCGCTGCGCGTCGGCGGGCATCGGTGCGCTGTCGCACCAAGTTGTTGCCGCGGGAGGTATGCGCCGATGAAGCTGGTTACTTTTTTTCATGACGAGCAAGAAAGAATCGGCGCGATTGATCACTCGGGCAATGTCGTGGACCTAATCAACGCGTACGCATCCTATTTACGCAAGATTGAGAACGCTGCGACGGCGGAGCGCTTGGCCGCTGCCACACTTGGCAGCGACATGATCGAATTCTTGACGCGCGGCGACAAAGCATTGGAAGCCGCGCGGCTGGCAATCAGCCATGCCGCAATCGACGCCGCCCATGGCAGCGTCAACGAACGTCAGCGGGTTCGCCTGATGGCGCCGGTGCCTCGTCCCGGCGCGCTCATCTCCGCTGGCAAAAACTTTTCCGATCATGTCGCCGAGATGTCGTCGAAAAAGGGTCCAGTGGCGCCGGTGGCGTTTCTAAAACTTCCGGGCTCGGTGATCGGACCCGAGGACGATATCCCCTATCCGCCGGAAGTGAAAAATTTAGACTATGAGGTCGAACTCGCGGTGATCATCGGCAAACCGTGCGTCGATGTCAGTGCCGACGAGGCGATGAATTATGTCGCCGGCTACGCTTCGTTCAACGACATCAGCGCCCGCGACATCATTCGCAGCGAGAGCAAGAACGGCATTCACCTGATGGGCAAAAGTTTCCCCGGCTTTGCACCGATGGGACCTTACCTGGTAACCAGCGATGAAATCGCCGACCCGCAAAACCTAAAACTCTGGCTGCGCGTCAACGGCGAGACGCGCCAAGATTCGAACTTGGGCTACATGATTTTTAAAATCCGCGACATGGTGGCCTACTGGTCGCAGATGGGATTGAATCCCGGCGACGTGCTCACCACGGGCACGCCGCGCGGCGTCGCCGCCGGCCGAAAACCCGATCAGGTGCCCTGGTGGCTCAAGCCCGGCGACCTCGTCGAGGCCGAAGTCGAACGACTTGGCTCCTTACGAAACCGCATCGTTCCGGAGTAAAGGAGTTTGCAGCGACTCCTATGAAACAACGAGAGTTATTGCGATTCGTCGGGTCCGTCATAGCGATCCCATCCGTCCTGTTCTTCGTGCCTGCAAGCACAGTGCTTGCCAACCCCTATCTTCCAAAATCAGGCGAAACGCCGATCCGCGCCCGGGTCGGCACCTGCTCGATCACTGGCACGATCATTCACCTATCGACGGCGATGGATCACGGCATCTTTGAAAAATACGGCCTGCGCATGGAGCATATCGCCTTTCGCGGCAGCGGCGTGACACTGGCCGCTTTGGGTGCGGACGAGATTCAGTTTTTGACCTGCGCCGCTTCGGCGACGCTCCCAGGCCTCTCCACAGGCGTCGAAGCAAAATATATTGGCT
>DASSGE010000818.1:0-2348 GCA_035693605.1 Binatia bacterium | reverse complement strand
AGTCGCCGCACCTCCCACAAAGCGTTGCGCCGCGCTACAGTTAAACTTTCAAAGGCCCCCGCTTCAGCTAAAGCGCTCAAGCTCCCCTCGTCGAGTCGAGTGCGCCGGACAAAATCTTCCAACGAGACGAACGATCGCTCTCGTCGTGCCGCGTCAACCTTCCGCCAATCCGCCTCAGCCAAATTTTTGACATAGCGCAGACCCATTCTTAGGGCAAAGCCGCCGGCGCTTTCACTGCAGCACTCGAGCGTGCAATCCCAGTCGCTGTTTTGAACATCGATAGAGCGCACGACGACGCGATGACGCTTGGCGTCTTCGACAATAGTTGCCGGCGTGTAAAAACCCATCGGCTGGGCGTTGAGCAGCGAACAGGAATATTCCGCGTGGTAGTGACACTTGAGCCAGGCGGTCGCATAAGCGATCAGTGCGAAGCTCGCCGCATGGCTTTCCGGGAAGCCATACTCGCCGAAACCGCGGATCTGCTCGAACACCCGTTCGGCGAATTCGATCGCGATGCCTTTGGCCTGCATGCGCGTAATCAAGCGTTCGCGATGGCGCTCCATCCTGCCGGTGCGATGCCACGCCGCCATGTCGCGGCGCAGTTGGTCCGCTTCGCCGGGAGTGTAATCGGCGGCGATCATCGCCAGGCGCATCACCTGCTCTTGAAACAGCGGCACGCCGAGAGTTTTTTCCAGCACCGGTTTTAACGAGGGATGGGGATACTCTACATTCTCCTTCCCTTGGCGGCGGCGCAAATAGGGATGCACCATGCCGCCGGTGATCGGCCCCGGGCGAACAATGCTGATCTCAATGACGAGGTCGTAGAAATTTTCCGGCCGCAGCCGCGGCAACATCGCCATCTGCGCGCGGCTTTCGATCTGGAACACGCCCACCGTGTCGCCTTTGCAGATCATCTCGAAGGTCGCGGCATCACGGGGCGGAATGAGCGCCATCGACAGTTCGACGCCGCGCTGCTGGCGCAAGAGCTTGAAGCACAGATCGAGCTGGGTGAGCCCGCCCAGACCGAGCAAGTCGACTTTGAACAGGCCGAGATTCTCCACGTCCTCTTTGTCCCACTGGATCACCGTGCGCTCGGCCATGGTCGCGTTCTCGATCGGCACCATGTCATGCACCGGCTCATGGCCGAGGAGAAATCCGCCGGGATGGATCGACAGATGGCGCGGAAAATCTAGAATCTCGTTGGCGAGCTCGAGCAAATGTTGATGCAGTCCGGTGGCTGGATCGACACCCAACGCCGCCAAAACGTCCGGCCGGACGTTTTCATAGGACGACAAAAACTTGGCCACGCGGTCGAGCGCCGTCTCGGAAATCCCCAACGCCTTGCCGACATCGCGCAGCGCCGAACGCGAGCGGTAGCGCACCACGTTGGCGACCATGGCGGCGCGGTCGCGGCCATACTTTTGATAGACATGCTGGATCACTTCCTCGCGCCGGCCATGCTGGATGTCGAGATCGATATCCGGCGGCTCGGCGCGCTCCATCGAAATGAAGCGTTCGAAGAGCAGTCCCATGCGCACGGGATCGATGGCCGTGATGCCGAGACAATAGCAGACGACGGAATTGGCTGCCGAGCCGCGCCCCTGGCAAAGAATGCCGTTCGCACTGCAGAACTCGACGATCTCCCACATGGTGAGGAAGTAGCCGGGATAGTCGAGGGCTTCGATGATCTCCAGTTCTTTTTCCAACAGCGCCGCCACTGTTTCCGGGATGTGCTCGCCGTAACGCCGGCGCGCGCCTTGCAACACTTGACGGCGCAACCACTGTGCCGAAGTCGTGCCGCCGGGCAGCTTTTCCGATGGATAGCGGTAACGAATCTCCGAGAGAGAAAAGCTACATCGCTCGGCAATCTCGATCGTCCTTTCCATCGCTGCGGGATCGTCGCCAAAGAGCCGGCCAAAAGCGTAGGGCGCTTTCAATCCGAACTCGGCATTGGGCTTCAACTTCCGGCCGCAGGCCGCAACCGCAACGCCATGGCGAATCGCCGTCAGCACATCCTGCAACCGGCGCCGCGACGGATTGTGATAAAGCACTTCGTTGGCCGCGACCGATGGAATACCTAAACGGCCCATGCGCTCGCGCCAATTTCGTTCCAGCGCCGTTTCCTCCTCGCAACGATGGCGTGCGATCAGGCCATACAACCGATCCCCGAAAGCATCGCGCAAGCTACCAATGACTTTGTCCAGAGCTACATCGCCTACTGCGCGCTCCTTTCCGTCATTCCGGCGAAAGCCGGAATCCAGGTTTTTTCTTCTCCCACCCCATAGCGCAATCATCCCCGGCGCATGCGTACATACTTCATCCCAACCGACAGCACTCTCCCCTTTCTC
>DASSGE010000817.1:0-5328 GCA_035693605.1 Binatia bacterium | reverse complement strand
GGCCACGCGATCAATCAAACCTGGCAATTGGCGGTAATGGAAGCGAGCGGATTGAAACCTGCCGACGTGCAGCAGGTGCGGGTATCGAACTTGAACGACGGCGTGCGCGCTGTTCCCGAAGGCAAGGTCGACGCGGCGTTCACCGCCGTCGGCATCGGCGTCGTTGAAGAAGCCAACGCCATGGAGCCGGTGCGTTTCCTGAGCATGTCGAACACGCCGGCGGCGAACAAGATCCTCGGCCGCTACGGCGCGTCGGTGGTGAAGTCGGATTCGGCCGCTGGAATCAAAGGCGATACCTACGTCATTGGTTATCCGCTCCATTTGGCGAGCATGACCAACGTCAGCGACAAGACCGTCTACACAATGCTCAAGGCTTGGTGGGATAATCTGGCGGAGCTGCAGACCATCCATCCGCTTTTCAAGAAGTGGCCGAAGGATATGCAAGCGTTGACTAACTTCACCGTGCCCTATCATTCGGGTGCGATTCAGTTTTACAAAGAGGTCAAGGTCTGGGGTGCCAAGCAGGACGCACGGACCAAAGAGATTTGCGGCTGATGCGGGACGCGGGTGTTTAAAGTCGCGAAGCGATTAGTCGTTGCGGCTGCGGCAGTTTCTGTTGCCAAGTCACGACAGGAGTAGCTCGTGGAAATTGAAGAAAGCGTGCGCGGACGTGATTTGAGCGGTTTTGCCGGCGGACTGGGCAAGCTTTTGCTGATCGCCATTCCGCTGTCCGGCATGTTTTTTTTACTCAATGTGCCGCAGTACCTCGGCTGGTTGGTTTTCAACGAGCAGTACATGGGATTGTTTCTCGGCCTAGCTCTGTGTGCGACCTACATTTTAATTCCTGTCAAAGCCACCGTCAGGCGTGATTCCGTCCCTTGGTACGATATCCTCGCATCGTTGGCGGGCATGGCAGTTGGGCTTTACGTTTTTATTTTTTATCCGTCGATCGTCAACTCGCTGGGTGAGATCTCCTTGGAGCGGGTGATTCTGGGCTGCGTAACGATTCTTCTGCTCGCCGAAGCTTCGCGCCGGCTAGTCGGATGGCCGCTGGTGATCATTGCCGGTTGTTTTCTGCTTTACGCCCATTTCGCGTATCTCTTCCCGGGAGATTTCTACGGTAAAGGCTGGACGATCAATCGACTGGCGACGTATCTCTATCTCGATGCCAACGGTATTTTCGGCCAGGCGCTCCAAGTCGGCGTCAGCATCGTTATCGTCTTCGTAATTTTCGGCGAAGTGCTTTACGTCGTCGGCGGCGCCGAATTTCTCAGCGATTTTTCCCTAAGTTTGATGGGGCGCTACCGCGGCGGCCAGGCGAAAATCGCCATCGTGTCGTCGAGTTTGTTCGGCAACATCAGCGGCAGCGCCGTGGCCAATGTAGTTGTCGACGGCGCATTTACTATTCCGATGATGAAGAAGGCCGGTTACCCGGCGCCGCAGGCGGCGGCCATTGAAGCTACCGCTTCTACCGGCGGCCAGATCATGCCGCCGGTGATGGGCGCCGCGGCCTTCTTGATAGCGGAATATTTGCAGATGCCCTATGCCCAAGTGGCGCTGGCTGCGGCGGTCCCAGCGGTCCTCTACTATGTCGCCTTGTTCATACAGGTCGATCTCCTGGCGGCGCGCAACGGCATTCATGGCCTGCCGCGCGAAGAAGTGCCGCATCTGCTGCCGGTGCTGAAACGTTCGGCAAGCTTTGTCGTGCCGCTTGGCGTGCTGATCCTCTGGATGTTCATTCTCAATCGGCGGCCGGAAGAAGCGGGCTTGTTGGCGGCGCTGGCGGCGCTCATCGTTGGCTTGCTTACGCCGGGAGTGAAAATCGGGTGGCAGGGTATCGTGCGCATACTGAATAATGCCGGGCGTGGCATGCTGGAAATTGTCGCGATCACCGGACTTGCCGGGGTAGTCATCGGCGTTTTGCAGCTGACCGGACTTGGTTTCACTCTGACGTTGACCTTGCTCAATATCGGCCAGAGCAATGCATTGTTGCTGCTCGTGTTAACAGCGATTGTCAGCATTATTCTCGGCATGGGCATGCCGACAACGGCAGTCTATGTGTTGTTGGCCGTCTTGGTGGCGCCCGGGCTCGCCAAACTCGGTATCGTTCCTATCGCCGCCCATCTGTTTATTTTTTACTTCGGCATGTTGAGCATGGTGACCCCGCCGGTGTGCATGGCCAGCTACGCGGCCGCGTCCATCGGCAAGACCGATCCGGTCCAGGCCGGTTGGGAGGCGATGAAGCTTTGCAGTATCGCTTATGTCGTGCCGTTCCTGTTCGTGTTCTCGCCGTCGTTGCTGTTGATCGGGCACTGGTATGAGGTGGTCCTATCGGTTATCACCGCGGTATTTGGGTCGATACTTCTGGGGGTCGGCATCGTCGGTCATCTATTTCGGCCGGTCGGCACGTTGAAGCGGCTGTTGTTTGGCATCGCCGCCGCGGGTTTGCTCATTCCGGTGGTTCAAAGCGGCAAATTTGCGACGCTTACCTGGGTTTCCAACGGCGTGGGCCTGGCGCTCGCTATCTTATTGGTGGCGGTGGAATGGTTGGCACGTAGCCACGGTAAGATGATCGCTACACCCCAAGGCGTCAACGCGCCGGTAAAGTAGACGGCGCGCGCACGCGGGTTCAGCGTGGATTGGCATCGACGCACACTCACACTCGTAGCAGCTGAAAGACTAACGAAGAGAGGGAAGGGCGGCGAGATATTCCTTGCGCAGATAGCCGATGTTGCCTGACGATTTCACCTTGACCTGGATCCAATCGCGCTCCTTGCGCAGCACCGTCACGCGCATTCCCCGGTTGACGTTTTCAATGGCTTCGGCGGCGAAGCGCGGCTCGTGCTTGAGCGCGGCGGCACGAGCAATCTCGGTTTCAGTCTCGGTAACAGGCAACGTGGCAGCGGGTTCGTGATGGACTGCCAGCCTACTCGACGAATCGCCCCTTCGCTCAGGCGCTGTGGCGATTTCTGTATTTGCAGATCGCTCTTGCGGCCTTTTGCCGCGCGCCTTAGCTGCGGGAACTTTCTTGGCGACAATGGGTAATTCCTCAGCGGCCGGTTCGGCTTCTTCAAGAGCGAAGCTCGTATGCGTTGCCGCGGTTTCTTGCGCGAGCAGAACGGGCTCGTCAAGCTGCCGATCGACAATTTGCTCGGACGGCTCGGTCCCTCGCGGGTTGAAAATAAGCGGCACAGACACTTCAGCAGCGGTTTTGCCGCGGTGCGGTAGCTTCCACAACTTTGCCTCGGCGAGGATCACGTCGAGAAATCGATGTTCCGATAACCTGGAGACCACTTCCTCGACTTTGGCGATTTTCCCCGACGGCTCGATCTTGAGCTTAAGCGAGACCGTGCCGTTGGTGTTCGGATCGGCATCAGTCCAGCGTGCATAGGCTTTGTTCAAACTACCAAGCTGGTTAAGTATCAGCGTTCTGGTGGGTTCCGCAGTGAATGTCGGTGCCAGGATGGCATTCGGTCGGGTGCGCTCCAGGGCTGCTACCGTTTCGCTCTCGTTCGCGCTGATCAGGGAAAGTAGCTGCGCTGGATTGTGTGCCACCGGCGTTCTGTGCTCGCCCTTGATATAAAAGCCCAAGAGCACGATTACTATCATCGCGCCCGCTCCGATCAGAGCGTATTCGTCCCAGCGATGCAGGCGCTGCGGCGTAGCGGAAAACGGCTTGGGCATGAATTCATCCAAGCTCGTCGCGGTGGATGGTAGGATTGTGGGATCTCCAGGCGTGCTCGAAGTCTCTTCTGATTGTTCGATTTCGCGGGCGTCGCTGATCGAGATGTCGAGGGGCTGATTCAACATGAGCCGCCGAATCAGCCGTTGATAGACCATTTTTTGAATCGTTTGACCGTTTCGTTCGGCGTGTTGAAAACACGTTAAAAAAATTTGCCGGACGATCTGTCGTTCGTTGTTTGTCAGATCGGCGAAGAGCCTAACTTCGTCGACCTGGCGATTGAACGGGCCGGTGCCGAATTGCGACACGTTGGCGAGCAGCAACAGCAGACGAGCCGTGCGATCATCCGGCTGGGTTTCGATCCGCTGCGAGAGTTCAACAATTGCTTGGTCATAGCGAGCTTCGTGCAGAAGCCGCTGCGCCAAACTGTAGCTGAATTCTTTATTCGGCAGTTCCGCCATATGCCGCTCGGATTACTCCGATCCTCAAAGCAGGCCGAACATACCACCAATCCTGGGCGTTATGTCAAGTAAAACGTACCTATATTTTGGCGGCCCTAGCCCGAAGGGCCTGGTCTCAAATGGAGGCGACAGCCAGGCTGTTCAGCGCAGCTTCGAGACGCTTGGCGTGAGCCGCGCGCCGGGAACTTTCAAATGGGGGCCCGGCCTTTGGGTTGCGAGCAGCGGGCGTGGAAACTTGGCGGCCGCTGTAGATCGTAATTCTAACCCGGGCTGTTTCTCCTGACCCAATCGGCAATTGTTTTGTTGGTTTCTTCAGGTGCTTGCCAGAAAAAGCCATGGGATTGCCCTTTGAGCAACCGAAGTTCAGCACCGGCGATGCGTTTCTTCAAAGACTCGGCTTGGGCGAGATGATTGCTGCGCGCCGAATCGTTGTCGCCGATCAAAATCAACGTCGGGACTGTGACGTCGCCCAACCGATGGGTCGCTTCCCAGTTGTGGCGCGCAATGATCAAATGAATGTACTCGGAAAGTTTCGCGTGGGTCGGCCAGACCTGCTGGAAAAATGCTTCGATCTTCTCCGTGTTCTGCTTCCGATAGTCGTCGGTGAAAAAGGCGCTGGTGTCGCAGTATTCTTCGCGCAGCGCTTTCTCGAAGCCTTTCTCCACCAGACGCAGCACCAGCCAGTGCGGCAGTCCCGGCACGCAATCCGGCCCCGGTCGCGGCACCTGTCCCGAACCGCTCGCGGCCATGATCAAACTTTTCACCCGTCCGGGAAAATTGAGCGCCAGCTCGAGCGCGATGCGCCCGCCCATGGAATGGCCGCAGAGATGCGCCGCGGGAATCTTCAAATGATCGAGCAGGGCGACAATGTCGTTGGCCATCTGATTGATCGAGTAAACTTGTTGCACCGCCATAGACCGGCCGCAGCCGCGCGGATCGTGCAAAATCAGGTTCGTCGAGTCGGCGAGCGGCAGTTGCGACGGCTTCCAAGCCTCGGCGGAAAATCCGGTCGACGGTATCAACACCAGCGGTTCGCCTTGGCCGTGGGTTTCGTAATAGAGATTGGCGCCGGTCGGCAGATTTACGTTGGGCATTTAAAAACTCCTTGGTGTTTTTAACTCGCTCCAGATGTTCCAATGGTTCCAGACGTTACAAAGGATCGGACCACGAATTCAATTGCGGATG
>DASSGE010000816.1:0-2169 GCA_035693605.1 Binatia bacterium | reverse complement strand
CGCGCACGACTTGCTCCCCTACGGTAAGCCCTTTGGTAATTACCGCCTCACCTTCGTTGGTTTGTCCCACCGAAACCGGTCGCAACTCCACTCGCTTGTCTTCCTTAACAATGAAGACCTGCTGGCCTTCAGGCCCAACCTGAATCGCTTCGGCGGGAATCACGACCGCGTCCGCTTCAGTCGTCAGCGTTAGCGCGACATTGATAAATTGCCCTGGCCATAAACGCCTCTCACTGTTGGTAAACTCCGCTTTGAGCTTGATGGTTCCGGTAGTCCGGTCGACCGCATTATCAACAAAAGTGAGAATCCCCTGTTCGGCACGCCCCTCACCCGCCGGAAAACTGGCACTGACATTGAGCTTACGGCTCGCCATATGGCGCTTGATATCGATAAGATGCTGTTCGGGCACGGCAAAAGTGACATTGATCGGCGTCACTTGGTTTATGACCACCAAAGGCGCGCCATCGTTCACCCGCACCAGATTGCCTTCGTTGACGAGCAGGCTGCCGACCCGGCCATTCACCGGTGAATAAATGTAGCAGTAACTTAATTGAACTTTGGCATTCTCGACCGCCGCTTTGTCGGCATCGACAACTGCCTCCGCGGCATCCGCATCGGTCTTGATCTGGTCATACTGCTCGCGGGAAACATACTGCTTTTCAACTAGCTCGGCATAACGCTTCAACTGTTCGCGTTTATTCCTCAATTGGGCACTGTCCCGAGCTAAGGCTGCTTCTGCTTGTTTTAGCGCCGCCTCTAATGGTCGCGGATCGATGGTAAACAGTAATTGGCCGAGCTTGACGTCCTGACCTTCCTTAAAATGCGCCTTCTGAAGCACACCGGTAACTTGGCTCTTTACCGACACCGTGTTAAAGGCTTCAACATTTCCGACCGCGCGTAGCCGAACCGGAACGGATTTCTGGATAGCCGTGGCGACCACCACCGGAACCGCCTCGCCGCCACCACGGCGCCCTTCGCCGCGGCTCGCGCCACCGCGGCCACCGCCCTGGGGCTTTGCCGCCGCGTCATCTTGAGGTTTCTTGTTGAGCGACCAGGATTGATATTGTTGAAATCCGGCGAAGCCACCGACCACTGCGAGGAAAGCAACGATCCACAGAGTACGCTTCATAGGGTTTTTAGGGAGACCCCTTTCTGACGTTAGGCCTATTTGATCGAGTTCTGTTTCAAAACAGCGACTCGGCTATCACCCATGGCGCGGGCGAGCTGCGCATCGGCTATTTTATATTCATAAACGGTGCGTACATAGTTGATTTGCGCTTCTGTGTAAAGGGTCTCGGCGTCGGTCACCTCAATGATGGAACCCACGCCGACCTGATAACGCCCTTGGGCGAGATCGAGATTTTCTTTCGCCGCCGTCGCCGCCGACTCGGTGGCTTTGATTCGCTCCTGGGTTTCCACAACTCGAAGGTAACTCTGCTCCACCTCCAGAGCAATGAGCTGGCGCCGATCCTCTTCTTGCGCTTTCACGTTGTAGTAATTGTGGAGTGTTTCCTCGACCCGCTGCGTCGTGCGAAACCCGTCGAAAATCGGGATGTTAAGAACCAACCCCACGGCCCATGCCGGCTGCAGAGGGAAGGTGTTCAGATGACGGTTAGTCGTCGAATCTCCGCTGGTGAATCTTTGGACTTCGTCGCTATTATGGCGGCGACCGTAGCTGGCATCGAAATTCAGATCCGGCAAATGTCCGCGGCGCGCCGTAGCGATCAACTGATCCGACGCGCGTCGTTGAGCCTCAAAACTTTTCAGTTCGGTGCGCGTCTCGTAGGCAATGTTTCTCGCCCCGGCCAAGTTCATCGACAGCTCCACTTCCGGCCCATCCTCGGCAACCGGCTGTTCGGGGAGCCGCGGCGAGCCCATGGCGTTGCGCAGGGTGACCCAAGCGATTTTCACGCTGTTTTCCGCTGCAATCAGGCCCGCCTGAGCATTGTAGAGATTCGCCTCGGCACGCGCGACGTCGATCTTCGCACGCGTTCCCACTTCGAAAAACCCTCTGGCCTGACGCACCAGCAATTCGCGGTTGCGCAGCGTCCCTTTGGCGACGTTGACGAAAGCTTGAGTGGCGAGATAGGTGTAATAAGCGGTCTTAATGGCCAGCGCGGTGTCTTGCACTGTAGTCGCATAATCCTGTTGTACCGCGCCTAAGGTTTC
>DASSGE010000815.1:0-6133 GCA_035693605.1 Binatia bacterium | reverse complement strand
ACAAAATCCTTGATCAACCTTGTCTTTCCCGTCCCGGGCTCGCCTGTGATTACGATTAAACCCTTGCGCCCTTCGATACCGTAGCGCAGGCTTGTCATAGCCTTGCGAGAATCCGCAGTGTCGTAAAAGAATCCCGGATCCGGGGTGACGCTGAACGGCAGAATTTCCAAGCCAAAATAGTTTTCGTACATTTTGTTTGGTCCGTGGATTAAAACTTAATTCAATTGAATTTGATCCGGCGCTCGACTAACGACGCCTCGATGCCGATTTATCAAGTGGAGCAAGACCAATGCCGGTAATTTTGTCAATCTTTGTTCATCCAAAGCGTTGCGCGTTAAGAGCATAAAGCAGCACAGACGCATTAATTTTTCACTATGAAGGGAATTCCCTCCGCCACTCTCATGTGACTAGAACAATTTGCCTGAGTGAATTTAGCGACGATCGGAGCCAGTGCTTCAAAAAAGCCTAACGCAAACGCGAGCGAAAACAATATCGCTGTAAAATCACCGCGCAGGTCCGGCGTTTTCGCCCCTTCGACTGGTCTCGCCGTTTGGTACAATGCTGTTTATGGAAAAGATCAACGATAAAATCGTCGCTTTTCTGGATCCGGGTACGATCGAAGCAGCGGCGAAACAGCAGCTCGAGAATCTTTCCGAGCTTCCGTTTATTTTCAAGCATATTGCCGTTATGCCGGACTGTCATGTCGGCAAAGGCGCAACGGTCGGTACAGTTATAGCGACAAAAGGAGCGATCATTCCCGCGGCGGTCGGGGTTGATATCGGTTGCGGCATGATCGCGGTCAAAACCAAGTTTCTTGCCAAAGACCTGCCGGATAATCTCGAGAAACTGAGGACGGGAATCGAACGGCGCATCCCGCTCGGTGCGGGAGCATTCAACCGCAAACTCACGGACAGCGCAAAAAAACGCGTTTCACAACTTAGACAGCAAGCAAAGCAGGATTACCATGACGTCGACAAGAGATGGACCGAAGCGCTTGGCTCGTTAGGTTCGGGTAATCACTTTATCGAAATCTCACTCGACGAATCAAATCAAGTCTGGGTCGTTCTTCATTCCGGCTCCCGCGGCATCGGCAATCGGCTGGCAATGAAGCACATCAGGATCGCGCAGAAATTAATGGATCAAAAATCGATTCAACTAAAGGATCGAGATCTGGCATTTTTATTGGAGCATCAGACTGAGTTCGATCGATACATAACGGATCTGCTTTGGGCGCAGGAATTTGCCCTTCTCAATCGAGAAGAAATGATGGACAGAGTGATGACCGAACTCTCCTATCTATTTTACCAGGAAGACGGTCACCAAAAGGACATCGAATTGGAGCGCATCAACTGCCACCACAATTTCACTCAGCGTGAAAATCACTTCAACGAGAACGTCTGGCTTACGCGCAAAGGCGCGATTCAAATGACAGCCGGGCAAAAAGGCGTTATTCCCGGCTCCATGGGCACTCGCAGCTACATCGTCTCCGGCCTGGGAAACCCGATGGCCTATCACTCTGCGCCGCACGGCGCAGGACGGAGATTTTCCCGCGGCGAGGCTCGTCGGCGCTTTAATATGGACGATTTCAAAAAAGCCATGGCGGGTATCGAATGCCGCCATTCGGCGAAACTGATCGACGAATTACCGATGGCCTACAAAGACATCGATGAAGTCATGGAAAATTCAAAAGACCTGGTAAAAGTCGATCACACTTTAAAACAGATCGTCAACGTAAAGGGCGATTGATGAAGAAATAACCAACGTCGATGACCGGGTGCGTCACGTATTCGAGATCGGGCATGTCGGCTTACGCGAAGATAGACAAGGACCCGCTTGTGCCGCGACTTGACGCATCACGCCGGGTTAAGTCTCGGCTTCGAATGAGCGCAGGAATTCGATGACTTCGGCACAATTGCGTATATTGTATTGGGCCTGGGTACCAACCATACCGACACGGATAGTCACGGCCGATGCCGGCAGTGCTTTGAACAAATCTTCGTCGGTAGTATCGTCGCCGATTGCTAGAACGAAATCATAGGCTCGATCATTCAACCAAAAGCTCGCCGCAGTTCCTTTGTCCAAACCCGCGCGCCGGACCTCGACGACTCTCTTGCCCTGAACAATCTGTAGATCGGTTTTCCCTGTCAGGTTCATCAAGTGGTCAACGAGCTCGGGCGCGCGTAGTTCAGCCTGCTCCGGGTCAGCCATGCGATAATGCCAGGCGATGGATTCTTCCTTTTCCTCGATGAAACTCCCAGGCAAACGATCCGCAAAGGTTTCAAACACAGCTAGAATTTCCGGTATCCACGGATTTGACGGCGCTTTGGCGCGTTGCCACTGCTGTCGCGCAAACCGGATCCAGGCGCCGTGCTCGGCAACAAAGCCGAGCGGTATATCCCCGAGCCAAAGTTCCAGCGTACGACGCTCGCGGCCGCTGGTAATCACGACTGAATTTTTCCGATCAGCAGCGAGCTGGCGCAGCAGTGCTGACAATTGCGCGTCCGGCCTCGCCGAGGCTGGATCGGGCACCAGCGGCGTCAATGTGCCGTCATAGTCTAATAACAACAGACGGGATCGGCTCGCTTTAAAATGTGCCAAGATATCGCGTTTTGCCGAGACCGGTAAAAGTTTCGACTCGATCCGCTTCTGCACTTCCTGCATGCCGATAAGCGCACCGAGAAAATCTTCTGCCCAACGGCTCACATCGTAACGCCGCAGACGGCGCTGCATCAATCGATTGCGCCTTTGTTGCTCCTCACTGGAGGTTTCCAACGCGTCCTTCAGAGCGGCAGCGATCTCCGCTCGATTGTTTGGATTGACGATTATCGATTCAGGCAACTCCTTCGCGGCGCCAGCCATTTCACTGAGAATCAATACACCGCTGCCATCTGAGCGCGTCGCCAGGTACTCCTTGGCCACCAGGTTCATTCCATCGCGCAGTGGCGTGACCAAACAGATGTCGCTTATCGAGTACAGTGCTACCAGGGAAGCGAACGGCACATGGCGGTATTGGTAAACCACCGGGGTCCAGCCAATGCCGCCGAACCGGCCATTGATTTTGCCGACCATTTCTTCCAATTGCCGTTTCATCAAATCGTACTGCACGACGCCGATGCGCGACGGCACCACGACCATTAAAAGCGCCACCTTGCCGCGATACTCAGGATTGGTTTCCAAAAACAGCTCGTAACCCTCCAAGCGGTTCAAGATGCCCTTGGAGTAATCGAGTCGATCTACCGACAGGACAACTTTAATGCCGGGCAAACTGCACCGCAGCTGGGTCGATTCGACCTGGATCTCAGGAGCGGCTGCAGCGCTGGCGAATCGGTTGTAATCAATCCCCATCGGAAACGTGTCAACTTTGACGACATGATCCGATGCCCAGATTTGGCCGAGCCGATGCTCATGGCCGGAAATACGCAACACCGATTGCAGAAAGTGGTGTGTGTACTCGTGGGTGTGGAACCCGATCAAGTCCGCTCCCAATAAACCCTCGAGAATTTCCCGGCGCCATTGCATCGGCAGCAAACGGAACACCTCGAAGGAGGGAAATGGAATATGCAGGAAAAAACCGACGGATAGTTGAGGATGCTGAGACTTCAAGATCGCCGGCAAGAGCATCAAATGATAATCATGAACCCAAACCACGTCATCGGGCCGGAGCACGGACTGTAAAGCCTCCGCGAAGAGTTGATTGATCTGCTTGTAGCGATCCCAAAAGTTAGGCCGGTAAAGCGCATAGGAAGGAAAATAATGAAACAATGGCCAGATCGTCGCGTTGCAGAAACCGAAATAGAATTCCTCCATGTCTTCCTCGGACAGGAACACTGGAAAGGATTGGAAGCGCTCGAGCGCTTCGCGAATTAGATCCCCGCGCAATTCGGGAGCGACGCTGCCGCCCGGCCACCCGACCCAAAGATAACTCGAAGGCAGAGCGGTGAGTTGTTTGTGCGACTCGCGCACCGAAGCGAGCCCGGTGACCAATCCACCGGCGCTCGGATGGAATATCAGTTGATTGCCGTCGACACTGACGTTGAAAGGCAAGCGGTTGGAAACAATGACCAAGCGCCGTCCCCTTAAAGCTGCGGCAAACTTTCCGCTTTGAGTATCAGTTACCATCACGGGTGAATAACTTCCCTTCCTGCGATAACAACAAAGCGCTTGAGCAACGGGCTAAAAGCTGGATTGAAACGGGCCAGCGCCGCACTCCGCTTATAGTACCATTCCAAAGGAAATTCGATAACCGAAGATGGCAAAGTAAATACGAAAGTCTGCGCTCGTCGTTAGAATCGGCAAAGAAGGAATAGATCAATACCCAAGCTCGGTCGGCCACACGGGAACGTCAGCACCGTAATGAGATCATCTGCACGGAAATCTTCGAGAAAATATTGAACGTGTCGTGCGCGATCGGCGATTCGCCGTGCGGTCGTATATATTTATCGGCTTATAATTCTCTGGAACGGTACTTGCTCCCCATCCATCCAGGAGGAAGAGCATGTTTGAGGACAAAATCGAACGCGGTGATTTGACCAAAATGCCAGCTGAGTACGTTGACCTTCTTGGGCGGGTCTTGATCGTTCAGGCGGACTGCGAAATAGGCGGACCGCATCTCTACGTGGAGGATATTTTCCCCACCGCGCCGAGCAAGATAAACCAACTTGTGGTGGCGCGGACTGCGGCTGAGGAAATCGATCACTACCGCAAAATTGCCCGCCTGGCCGGTGAAATCGGCATCGATACCTCTCATTTGCTGAGCATCCCCAACCGAGAGCGCTATCTGGAAGCGTTTCGCGGCACGATCGCAACCTGGGAGGACTACGCTGTATTCGGCTTTTTGATCGACCGTGTCGGGCGCTACCAGCTCGAAGAGTTTCTCGAGTGCAGCTACTTGCCGCTGCAACGCGTCTTGCCGGAAATTCTTAAAGAAGAGCTCGGCCACATCGGCTTCGGCACCAACCAGACAGCGGAGCTGGCCGGCCAAAACGATCAAACGAAAGAGCGAGTCCAAACCAGTCTGAATTTTTGGTACATCAAGGCCCTCGATATGTTTGGCCGCAGCGACTCCGAACGTTCCAACCGTTACTGTCACTGGGGGCTTAAACGCCGGAGCAATAGCCAGGCACGCTGGGAGTTCAAAAAAGAAGTCGACCCGCTCATCCAACAAATGGGACTCGAGGTTCCGGATCCGGTCACCGGACGAAAGTATTTATAATCTCTGCGGCGAACACTGCGTAAGTCGTAACGAGCCGGGGTATGCCGTGTTGGTAAGCCGGGTCATGACATTATTTGCTGAGCGCAGACAAGTTGTGAATCCTTCCTAAAAAATTACCGCCGCCCTTTCTTACCGCCGCCTTAAGCAATGGCGGAACGGTCGTGAGTAGTTGAGCTCTTCATTGTCGGGGAAATCGCCCTGGCGATGCTGCTAGGCGGCGTCATCGGCTTCGAACCGGAGCAGGCCAACAAGCCTGACGGCTTGCGCACCCATAATGCAGGTGTCCTGCGCCGCCATGCTGGTCGGGTTGGGGCGACACTCTGGTCTGGCGGTTCGGCGGCGTCGGACTGTCGGACCGCATTCGCTCCGATCCGATCCGCATCGTCGAGGCCGTGATCACCGGCATCAGCTTTCTCGGCGCCGGGACGATTTTTCCTCATCGCTGCTCGCAAAGCGTCGAAGGATTTTACCACCGCGGCTTTCATGCTCGTGAGCGGCCAGCATCGGCATCCATCGCCCTGAACCAATCGTTGACACCGCGTAAAATCAGTCGCGAGATCGAGATCCGCGCAAATCCGTCTGGTTAGACCGCGGCGCTCGCTGATGCGGCTTCTCCTGTCACAGGACTGACACTGACAATGCCACCGCCCTCCCAGTCTTGCGACAACTTTATCACTGACATGCATGGACATCGCTTCCTAGAAGCTCATATACAGCAATCCCTCTCCGTCTTTTCTGACCTGGTAAACCGCGACCGCAGTCTTTGGGCCGGCAGTTCCTTTATCTTAACGAAGATTTCCGGCGGTTGGACCGTATCACCCTCCGCCAGTTTTCCGACTCTTCGCTGGCGCCCGCTCAATTTTAAACTTTCCATTTGCATCGGCTAACGGCCTTTGTTGTTCGAGACTTTTCTGCGTGCGT
>DASSGE010000814.1:0-3140 GCA_035693605.1 Binatia bacterium | reverse complement strand
ACCGGATGCATCATGCCGGTGGTCATGTTGTGCGCCCAAAGGCTGGTGTTGCCATCGCGCAATGTCTTGTCGACAATCTTGATCTCGTCCATTGATGCCTCCCAAGAGCTGAATTGTCAGCATGATTCTCTTAACGCACGTCGGCGCATGATGACAAGGGAAGCATGAGATGTCGTGCCACTTGACAAAGACTGTGGCACCATACGAAGGCACGAAGGACGCGAGGTTTCGGACAATTAGTTCTCCGAGCTTCGTGGTCTTCGTGCCTGCGTGGTGAATATCTTTCCTTCAAGGCCGGTTGCCAACTCTTCTTGACAGTATCGAGTTGACGCGGGTATGAGAGACAGGACCGAAGGAGACAAAATGTTTCGCATTCCTCGCCTCTCGCTTATCGCTGTATGGATAACTATTGGCGTGTCCTTAGTGTTCCTGCCCAGAACGGTGCTGTCACAGCAAAAACCCAAGCTGCGCCCTTTGCATATCGCGCTGGCCAACAACTCGGTGACCATGACGGCGATCTATGTCGCCAAGCAGTTGGGGATTTTCGAAAGCTACGGCTACGACGCCCGCGTATTGGTCTTGGAACCGCGCGCCGGATTGGCCGCTTTATTGGCCGGTGAGTTGGATTTTTACACCGCCATCGGTTCGACCTCACGGGCGGCGCTGCGCGGCTTGCCGGTGCGCGTCGGTTTAGTAGCGCTCAACCGCCCGGATTTTTCTTTAGTCGCGACCAAGGATATCGCCAGTTTCGAACAATTGCGCGGCCGAGTGATCGGCGCCTATACCCCGCAGGGCACGGTCAATGTCGTCCTTCATGAAATGATGCGCCGGCGCGGCTTCAAATTAGATGATTACAAAGTCGTCAACGCCGGCACGGCGCGGGCGGCAGCGCTGAGCGGCGGCGCGGTGCAGGTGGCGGTGCTCAACAGCGTCGAAACCGTGCGCATGGTCAAAGCGGGATTCCACGTTCTCGGCCGGGCCAGCGACGATCTCGAGCTGCCGCAAAGCGGCCTTGGCATGTCGATCGGCAGCATGCAGAGCAGGCGCGAATTTTTGCGGCCGGGAGTTCAGGCGGTGCTCGATGCGATTCGCGTAATCGTCAATCAAAAGGACAAGACCGTGCCGGTACTGATGAAGCAGTTGGCGCTGAGCCCGGATGAAGCCGGATTCGTTTACGACGCGATTCGCCCGGGTTGGGCCCTTGACGGCCGGCCGACGGCGGGGGCGGTTAAACTTGATGCCGAGCTGTCGCAACGGGACATGGGCCTCAAAGAGTTGCCGCGACCGGAGCAAACTTACGACTTGTCGATGTTGGAGGAACTAGCGAAGCGGTAGGGTGAGTAGCGATCAGCAGTCAGCGATGAGCTTTCGGAAAGGTCCGGATACAAGATTCAGGAGTTTGTGCCGATGCGATTTCACATAGGTTGGCTGGCGCTTGCCGCGGTGATCATGCTCGATACTTCTCTGGTCGGCGCGCAGTCGAAGAAGCTCCGGCCGTTACGCATCGCACTTCCGAGCCATTCGGTAAGCTCGACGCCGATTTATATGGCGCGCAGCCTGGGGATTTTCGAGAGCCTGGGTTTTGAACCACAAATCCTTGTGCTCGAGCCGCGGGCGGCGCTCGCTGCCTTGTTGACCGGTGATCTGGATTTCTACACCGCCGCGGGAACCACCGGGAGAGCGGCGCTGCGCGGCGTGCCGGTGCGGGTGGTGATGGTGTCGGCCAATCGCTCGGACTTATGTGTCGTCGCGGCCAAAGAGTTCACGAGCGTAGAGCAACTTCGCGGCAAGACCTTTGGCGGCTACACGGCCCAGGCTTCAGCCAATATCGTGCTCATCGAATTGCTGCGCCGTAAAGGCTTGCGTCCCGATGACTACAAGATTCTCAACATCGGCAGCGCCCGATCACCGGCGCTACTGAGCGGCACGGTTCCAGCGGCCGTTCTTACTGCCGTCGAGGCGGCAAGGCTTATGCGCCAAGGCTTTCGCGTCCTGGCGCGTGCTTCCGACGATATCGATTTGTCCTCGGGCGGACTGGGCACGGCCATCGCCAGTATGCAGAACAAACGCGATGTCATGCGCGCGACGGTGCAGGCGGCATTGGAAGGGCTGCGCATCACAGCGACACAGAAAGACAAAGTGATTCCAATCTACATGAAACAGTTCGCCTTAACGGCAGAGGAGTCTTCTTGGGTCTACGATAATGTCGTGCGCTCCTGGGCCCTCGATGGCAAACCGACGGCGGCCGCCAACAAGCTCGACTTCGAGTTGACCCAGCGCGATATGGGGCTCAAGGAGCTGCCCAGGATGGAGCAGGTGTATGATTTTTCTTTGCTCGACGAGATTGCCGCCGGTAAGAAATAAGGTCTTTGGCTTCGATAAACAGAGCGGGAACTCGTTACGGAACGGAGAATGAGATGAAGCTGAATTTTAAACTTTGTCGGATCGCGAGTCTGGTGGTTTTGACGGTGCTGACGGCGATACCGTTTGCAACGGTATTGGCGAACGATCAAAGCACGCTCACTCAGTTGTTGAAGGCTCCTTATCGTACCCAAGCCAATGTGGTGCGCGATGTGTACCGCCATCCGATCGAAACACTGACCTTTTTCGGCGTCAAAGATTCCAGCACGGTGGTGGAAATCTTGCCGGGCAGCAGGGGATATTATTTGGAAATCCTCGCGCCATATCTAAAGGACCGCGGCGTCTACATTGCGGCCAATCGCGACGAGAACGCGGCGCCACGCTATCTGGAGGATCATCAGAAATTCCTAGCCCGGCTCAAGGAAGACGAATCGGTTTTCGCCAAGGTAAAAGTCACCAAATTCAACGCCGACCGTCATGATATCGCGCCGGCAGGCAGCGCCGATTTCGTGCTGACTTTTCGCAATCTGCACAATTGGCTCGAGCGCAACGAGATCGACGGCGCCCTGCGGGCGTTTCACAAAGCGCTCAAGCCGGGCGGAGTGCTGGGTGTCGTCGACCATCGGGGACGCACCGATTTGCCGCAGGAAGCGCAAATGAAGTTCGGCTATGTTCGCGAAGACGTGGCGATCAAATTAATCGAAAAAGCTGGCTTTAAACTGGCCGCCACTTCGCCCGTCAACAATAACCCTAAAGACACCAAGGATTATCCTGACGGC
>DASSGE010000813.1:0-2064 GCA_035693605.1 Binatia bacterium | reverse complement strand
ATCCGACGCTCGACGAAGTGCGCGCGGTGCTCGACGAGTACAAAAGCATGCCGCAGGCCGCTAATGCCAAACCGGAACAGTTCATTGATTTGAGTCTGTTGCAGGATTTAGAAAAAGAGAAGTTTTTCGATAAACTCAAATGACCCCCATGGAGGGTTAATGGCGCGATATAGAGAGCGTTTGCCACAACTCGACGGAGATTTGTTCTTAACCGATGGCGGCATCGAGACCACGTTGATCTTTAATGACGGTTTCGAACTTCCACATTTCGCGGCATTCGATCTGCTCAAGCATCGCGACGGCCAGGCCGCACTGCGCAAATATTTTCGCACCTACGCGGCAATCGCGCGGCAATATTCCGTCGGGTTCGTATTGGAAAGCGCGACCTGGCGGGCGAGCCCGGACTGGGCTGTCAAGCTCGGTTACTCTCGCGATGAACTGCGCGCCGCGAACCGGCAGGCCGTGGCGATGCTGCACGAGATCCGCGAAGAATTTGACAGCGAGGGCACGCCGATGGTGATTAGCGGCTGCATCGGTCCACGCGGTGATGGTTATAATCCGGCAAGCTTCATGAATGAAGCCGAGGCGGAAAACTACCATCGCTTTCAAGCGGAGGTCTTTGGCGATGCCGACGCGGACATGATCACGGCGATTACCATGACCTATCCGGAAGAAGCGATCGGCGTCGTGCGCGCGGGCCAAGAGGTCGGCATGCCGGTGGTGATTTCCTTTACCGTCGAGACCGACGGGCGGCTGCCTAACGGTCAAAGCCTCCGCGATGCGATGGCGCAGGTGGATAGCGCCACCGGCCAAGGTCCAGTCTACTACATGATCAATTGCGCTCATCCGAGCCATTTTGACCATATGCTCGACGGCGCGGGTTCATGGCGGTCGCGTATCCGTGGCCTCAGAGCCAACGCCTCGACCAAGAGCCACAAGGAACTCGATGAAGCGACGACTCTGGACGCCGGCGATCCTGTCGACCTCGCCCATCGATATCGCGCGCTGAAGACGACGCTCACCGAATTGACCGTGGTCGGCGGTTGCTGCGGCACCGATCAGCGCCATGTCGAGGCGATCTGTCAAGCGCTTCGCTCGTGAACTTCCGGACGGTGCGGGGCAGGTCCGAGGCAGTGATCCGAGCTGAAGACGTTTCCGACATCGCAGCAATTCATCGTGTCGTCACAGCGGCATTTACCAGCGTCATTCATAGCAATCACAAGGAGTCTTTACTCGTCGACGAATTGCGCAACAGTGGCGCGTTGAGTGTCTCGATGGTCGCGGAATGCAACGGTCAAATTGTCGGCCATGTTGCATTCTCACCGGTGACAGTCGATGGCCATTTGTGCGA
Source organism: Binatia bacterium (assembly GCA_035693605.1). Classification (GTDB taxonomy): domain Bacteria; phylum Desulfobacterota; class Binatia; order UBA9968; family UBA9968; genus DP-20. Next base: position 713 of record DASSGE010000813.1, on the reverse strand, counting down.
TTGGTACGGGCTCGCGCCGCTGGCGGTGGTGCCCGTCTATCAAAGGAGGGGCATCGGAACACGCTTGGTCAACGCCGGTCTGGAATCGTTGCGAGTCATCGGAGCAGAAGGCTGTGCGGTGCTTGGCGAACCTGAGTATTACCGCCGTTTTGGTTTCGGCGCGCGTGATAAACTTATTCTCGAAAATCTCCCGCGGCAATTCTTTTTAGCTCGGTCTTTTACTGGCGCGTATGCGTATGGCACGGTTGCGTATCATCGCGCCTTCGAGCTCTGCAGTTGAACGAATCACCAGCCGACAATTCACAGCAAAAAACTTTCGCACAAGGCGGCTTCCGGTTTGCGTTTTAAAGAGTAGACTGTCATTAGAGAAAAAAAAGCTTGCTCTCGGGAGATTTCTCGCATAAAAACGACGAAAGTTTTCCCTTCGCGCCTCATGCTTTTTCGAAAACAACTTCGCACTTTTGTCGCCGAGATTTTCGCGGGACTGCCGATTGGCGCGGCGTTTTGCGCCGCGCTGGTTTTGATAGCCCTGATCTTTGTGCCAGCTTCCGATCCATCGACCAGCGGCGAAAGAATTTCGCCATCGCGAAGCGTCAGTCATATGACCGAAGAAAGATTCGCGGTTCGGCTTGGTCGAAGCGAATCGCTGCAAGCTCTTTTGCATCGTATCGGCCTTGGGCCTCCCTCTGCGCAGGAGTTATTGCAGAAAATGT
>DASSGE010000812.1:0-2093 GCA_035693605.1 Binatia bacterium | reverse complement strand
CGACTACTCGATATCCGAGATCGTGGACAAGGCGATAGAACGCGCTAAATCTCTCCACCACTTCATCGCCAATGAATTGGATCGCGCCCCGGTCTTCACATCTTCAGTCGTAGGCGAGGGAGAGCCGGAGAAGTTCATTTTGAGAGTGATCGATGAGTGGAAACCCGACAGCGTCTTCCTCGCGCCTCACAGGAGAAACCGACTCAGCCGTTCGCTAGTGAGCGGAGTCTCTGGAGCCGTGCTGGCGCGGGCCAAATGCGCGGTCGAGTTCGCGCGAATCGTGGGGCCGGGCGAGCCTCATTATTCGCTGCTGCGAGCGCCCGCCACTTCGCCCGTCTTTAACCGATGAGGCAAGATGCCATGACCTTCAACGCGGCCATCGAGTTTGGCGGGATCGATCTTAACTGTGGCGCGGACTTTAGTCTGCGCATGCGTCATATCCTCGGGTCGCGCAGACTAAGCTCGACTTTATCCATTACAGGTCTTTGAAAAAATAACGGCAGGCCGCATAAGCTGCGAAAGATTTCTTCGCCAAAAGGAGTCTTTCGAATGCCTACATTGCCTGCCGAACTGTTGCCCCTGATTGTAGAGTTCGCGCCGCTTTTCTCCAAACCTGTTTGGGAGCGAGCGAAAACCTTGCTGGTTGGGGCCATTCTGGCCGTCGGCAAACGAACTGTCACTGCCTGTCTGCGTGTGACGGGCAAGAGCCAGGACAAGCGCTTTCAGAACTATCATCGTGTGCTCAATCGTGCGCGATGGTCGGCGCTCCGAGCCTCTCAGGTGTTGCTGCGAATGCTGGTCACGACCTTTGTCCCGAGTGGTGAACTGATCATCGGCATCGATGACACGATCGAACGCCGGCGCGGGGAGAAGATCAAGGCTAAAGGAATCTATCGCGATCCGGTTCGCTCTTCGCGATCGCATTTCGTCAAGGCGAGTGGGCTCCGCTGGCTGTGTTCGATGCTTCTGGTCGAGGTCCCTTGGGCGGGATGCGTCTGGGGCCTGCCGTTCCTTACGGTCTTGTGCCCGTCCGAGCGCTATTACCAGGGGAAGAAGCGCCGACATCAGCGGCTGACCGATCGGGCATGGCAAATCATCCAATTGATCGTTCGATGGTTGCCTGATCGGCAGATTGTCTTCGTTGGTGACAGTAGTTTCGCCGTTCTGGATCTGCTTTATCTTGTCAGCAGCACGCCAGGAGTCGATATGATCACGCGGTTGCGACTCGACGCCCAGCTTTACGACCCGGCCCCAAAACGAAAAGCCGGGCAGACTGGACGCCCACGTGTGAAAGGCGCGCGCCGCCCTTCTCCACAGCAGGTACTCGACAATCCTAAAACGAAGTGGACGAAGATCGAGGTTGATCATTGGTACGGCGGGCAAAAGCGCATAGTCGAAGTCTACACCGAGACCTCCATCTGGTATTGCTGCCGGAATATGCCAGCCCCGATTCGTTGGGTGTTGATCCGCGATCCTTTGGGTGAGTTTGAGCCACAGGCGTTGTTGTCGACCAATCTCGGGCATACGCCGCTGCAGATTCTGAGCTGGTTCGTGCGACGCTGGCGGATGGAAGTGACATTCGAAGAAGCGCGGGCGCATCTGGGAATAGAGACGCAAAGGCAATGGAATGATCTGGCGATTGCTCGGACGACGCCGGTACTTTTCGGATTGTTCTCGATGGTTGCATTGATGGCTGACCGGTTGATCAAGACCGAGATCAAGCCGGTTCGCGCCGCCGCTTGGTACGAAAAGCAGACGCCGACTTTCGCGGATGCGATAGCGATCGTAAGGCGTTGTTTGTGGAGCAGTTACCATTTTTCAACGTCGGGTAAGAACAGCGATGTTGTAAAAGTCCCGCGCTCTTTATTGGAGCGCTTAACTGACGCGGTCTGTTATGCCGCGTGAATGGATAAAGTCGAGCAAAGAACATATGGAGATCGTTACCAACTATTTTACCCATCGCTCAAACAACGGCTGGGTCGAAGGATTGAACAACAAGATCAAAGTGCTCAAGCGTCGTTGCTATGGGATCACCAATCCGATCAGCCTCTTCCGCCGCATCTGGTTGGATCTGAGCGGCTACGAAGCTTTTG
>DASSGE010000811.1:0-2169 GCA_035693605.1 Binatia bacterium | reverse complement strand
TGCGGACGATAGCTCGGAAGATTCGATCTCGAAGATAGGTGTGGGCGGCGGCAACGCATGGGCCAGTAACAACTCGGCATGGTTTTGCCGGGCCAACTTGATGGCCAGGGTTAGCGCTCGGACTGAGGAATCGGCCAAGTCCGTCGGGTGCAGAATTCGCCTTACGGTGGGTAGGGACTCGACGGCGCCAGCACTTTGCCTGAGAGCGGCTTGGGTAGTCTTCATGTATCAAAGGTAAGCCCGACGCGGTGCGCAGACCAATTAAAAGCTCAGGCACAAGTATAAAATTTTCGTTAAAGTCCTGCTGCCGTAAGGCCGCAAGATGAGGCGGAGGGTTTTTCGTCATGCCGCGAAAGCTGGCATGCGAGTTCGCGATTTTCTCGGATTCCGGGGCCGTCCCGGGTTTCGCCGGGGTTGCCGGAAATGACGATTGAATTACGCAACGAACTTCTGGCCCTGGACTCTAGGGAGCAATCTACGCGGCCAGTTTCACCGACCTGCCCTGATTGGCAAACACCCGGACCGGCAATATCATCATCTCCCGGCCGGCAAACTGCAATTTCTGCTGCAAGGTATACGGCGTGTGATTGTGCAGCAGCCGGGTAAAGATGTTCTCTTCCTGAAAGACCAATTTGCCGCTGAAGAAAATCGCCCGCGGAAATTCCTTAGCCACGCTGGTGCAAATCTGCTCGAGTTCCTCAATCAGATCGACGCCGAGATCGTAGCGATATTCGGCGTACCAGCCCAGACAGGTGGCAAAGTCGACGAAGCTTTTGAGGTCTTCTTCTTTTTTTCGCTTGAGACTGTCGATTTCGGCGTGGCCCTTGAACTGGCCGGCGTCGATCACGCCGACTGAAACAAAGACAACGTTCTTGAAATGGTTCGGAAACAACCGTTGGATGTTCAGCAAAGTGTGAACTGCGATACCGTCGAAGTCGCGCACAATGATCGCCGCGGTGGGCGCCTGGACGTTTTTGATCGGCGGCGGCGCTTTCAGATCCGGTTGGAACGGAATTCCCAGGAGCGTGTCGTCGAGGCTCTTGAGCGCTTTCTGCAACCGTTCATAGTGCCAGCGCACCGCCTGGCAGAGCAAAACAAATGCAAGGGTCACGACGATCGTCAGCCAGCCGCCTTCGAGAAACTTCGTCGCAACAGTCACGCAAAGAATCGTGCCGGTAGAAAGCAACCCGAGCCCGTTGACGGCAAATTTCATTCGCCACCGTCCCGGCCCGCGTCGTACTTGCCACCAATGTCGGCACATGCCCAACTGCGATAAAGTAAAGGTCAAAAAGACGTTGATGCTGTACATGACCACCAACAACTTCACCTCGCCGTGGCTGTAAACCAAAAACCCCAGGGCGGCTATGCCCATAAACCAGACGCCATTGCGCGTCACTAGCTGATCGCTCAAATGAGACAAGCGATGCGGCGCCCAGGAATCGAGCGACATGTTCGATAAGACCCGCGGTCCATCGAGAAAACCCGCCTGCGCAGCGACGATCAAGAGCGCGGCTTCGGTAATCAACGTAACGATCACCAGAGTAGCCGTGGCCGTTGTATCGCTGCCAAAGAACGCGCCGTAAATGTTGGTGAACAAACTGGCATTGAGCGTCCGTCCCGGCTCATGGGTTACCCGATTGAGCAAGTAACAGAGCAATATGCCGCCCGCGGTAAAAGCGAGTGAAGTTGCCATGTAAAACATGGTCTTTTTGCCGGTGACGACACGGGGTTCGCGCAAAATCTGCAGGCCGTTACTGACGGCTTCGATACCGGTGTAGGTGCCGCCGCCCAAGCTATAGGCGTGGAGCAGGATAGCGAGCGTGGCGAGCCAGCCCAGACCTTGGACATCGCGGTTAACTTCCTGGTACGTGTTCGCCGCCAGCGCGGGCATGTCCATCGCGTGCGGTAAAATGCCCATGGCGATAACGACAACGTGCATGATGATAAATAGCAGAAAAATCGGCAGCAAGAACAGCACGGATTCTCGCACGCCGCGCAGATTGAGAAAAATCAGCCCGAAGATCAACAGCACCGCAACGGCAAACTTGTAAGGGGCCAGGACCACGGGAAGAAAACTGAACAACGCGTCGGTGCTGCTGGCGATCGAAATGGTAATCGTCAACATATAATCGACCACCAGCGCCGACCCCGACACCAACCCCGCCCGCG
>DASSGE010000810.1:0-3041 GCA_035693605.1 Binatia bacterium | reverse complement strand
GGGCCAGTTGGTCCGCGACAAGATCGCGGCGGCGAAGGGATAGCTGTGAAGAAAGAAAAGTACAACGTCGCGATTGTCGGCGCCACCGGCGCCGTCGGCGAGCAGATGCGCGAAGTGCTCGATGAACGCCAATTCCCGGTCGGCGAGTTGCGCTTGCTGGCTTCGGAACGATCCGTTGGCCAAATTTTACCGTTTCAAAGCCGGCAACTGGCCGTCGAAGTGCTCAAAGGCGATTCGTTCACAGGCATCGATATCGGCCTGTTCTCCGCCGGCGGCAGCGTCAGCACGGAGTTTGCACCCATGGCGGTGGCTGCGGGAGCCGTAGTGGTCGATAATACTTCCGTGTTTCGCATGGAGCCGGATATACCCCTGGTGGTTCCGGAAGTGAACGCCAAGGAGATCGTTAACTACAAGGCTCGTGGCATCATCGCCAATCCGAACTGCTCGACGATTCAAATGGTCGTGGCGCTCAAACCGATTCATGACGCGGCGCGGATTAAGCGTGTGGTGGTTTCCACTTATCAGTCCGTGTCCGGCGCCGGCCGTAAAGCCATGGAGGAGTTGAGTCAGCAAGTGGCGGCACTGTTCAATGGTAAGGAAATTGAAAAAGCTAAATTCCCGCATCAGATCGCCTTCAACTGCATTCCCCATATCGATATGTTTATGGATGGTGGTTACACCAAGGAAGAATGGAAGATGATTGAGGAGACCCGCAAGATCCTCGGCGAACCGAGCTTGCCAGTCACTGCGACTACGGTGCGGGTGCCGGTATTTTGCAGCCACTCCGAATCGGTGAATGTTGAGACCTACGTCAAGCTTTCGGCCAACGAGGCGCGGCGCATTCTCCGTGAAGCGCCCGGTGTAATTGTCGCGGACGAGCCGGAGAACAATGTCTATCCCATGGCGATCGACGCTGCGGGCAAAGATGCGACCTTCGTCGGCCGGATTCGCGAAGACAAGTCTGTCGCCAATGGTCTCAACCTCTGGGTTGTGTCCGATAATTTGCGCAAGGGCGCTGCGCTCAATGCCGTGCAGATCGCCGAGATATTAATCCGCGATTACCTATAGGCTTCCATTGATTGCTCGACGGTTCGCGGCGTGATGGAGTTCGAAGCCAAACTCAAAACGCGAAACCCGGATTTGCTCTTTCGTGAACGTCAAACTCACCATCGAATATGACGGCACCAACTACCATGGTTGGCAGGTCCAGGCGAACTGCATTTCTATCCAGGCTGTCTTAGAGAAAGCCGTCTCGACTTTCCTTGGCGCACCGACTCATGTCACAGGATCGGGACGCACCGATGCCGGCGTGCATGCACTCGGCCAAGTCGCTAATTTTTTCACCGACAAGGAGTATCTGCCGTATCGGTTGCTGCGTGGTCTCAACGCGCTGACGCCGAGAGACATTACCGTTAAAGCCGTCGAGATTGTCGACGCTGGGTTCGATGCGCGCCGCGATGGCCGGAGCCGCTTGTATGAGTATTTAATATTCAACCGTGCGACACCTTCGCCGTTCCACCGCAATCGCGCCTGGCACATCCATGAGCCGCTGGATGCGAAAGCAATGGCCAAAGCGGTTGAATGCTTGATCGGCGAGCATGATTTCTCATCGTTTCGCGCCGCCAATTGCGATGCACCCCATCCGGTTCGGATCATCTATCAAACTCGTCTAGAACAGCGTGGCGATCTCTTGGTCTTCACCATCGAAGGTACAGCATTTCTGCGCCATATGGTTCGCAATATTGTCGGCACGCTCGCCGATGTCGGACGTCGCATTCGTACTCCCGAGTGGTTCGGCGAGTTGCTCCATGCTCGTGATCGCACCAAGGCCGGATACACCGCGCCACCGCAGGGATTATATCTAGTGGAAGTTAAGTACGATCCAGTCTAGATCGGCCGGCGATTTTGCATTGACACACCAGGGCGATTTACTTATACCCAAGCGGTGTCATTTTGTTGGTTCACAGAGGAGGTGGCCCGTCCATGATGCCCCAGCATGATAATTTCTACGATGTTTATTCCAAGGCGAAAAAGCTCAAGATCAAATGGCCCAACGGCGCGCGCATGGCGATCGCCCTGGCGGGAAACTTAGAAGCTTGGACCGAGATCCCCAACGCGAAGCACCGGCGCACGCACCATGTCGGCGGTAGCAATCCAATCAAAGAAGACGATGTGGTGTCACAATACGACTGCCGCACCGCCAGCGAGAACGACTACGGCGGCCGCACAGGGATCTGGCGCATTCTGCGCATTCTCGACAAGTACGGCGTCAAAGCGTCGTTTAACACCAACGCGCTGTGTATTCACCGCTATCCCGAAGCCGTCAAGGCGGTGCACGAGCGCGGCCATGAGATTGTCGGCCATTCCTACGCCGAGGATATTCAACTCACCCAGCTCACCGCCGAGCAGGAACGCGACGAGATTCGCACCTGCGCCAAGATGTTTGAGGAGTTCACCGGCGTGCGTCCGACCGGCTGGCTGACTTCCGGCATGCGCCACACCGAGCGCACTCTGGGCATTCTGGCTGACGAAGGTTTCGCCTGGCATGGCGATGCGGTCAACGACGACAATCCGTATGCTGCCGTCATAAACGGCAAGACCATGATTATCGTGCCGTACAAAAACGCCGTCAGCGGTCTTAACGATACCGGCATGTACCGCCGCGGGATCACGGCGCGCGATGTCTTCAATTCGTTCAAAGATGAATTCGATCTGCTTTACGAAGAGTCGGCGACCGAACCGAAGATGTTGACGCTGGCGATGCACTGTCAGATGGCATTTCCCGCCACCGGCAAAGTTTATGACGACTGCATCAAGTACGCCCAGTCGTTTCCCGATCTATGGTTCGCCAAGCGCTGCGAGATTGTCGAGTGGGTGAAGACGAACTGCTTATAAGAATGGGGTAATGGAGTAATTGGAGTGTTGGGTCCGGAACTTTCCGAAACCACCACTCCATTACTCCAACACTGCGACTTACGAGGGGTCTCTATGTGCGATACAGCCGATGATGGCGTGGGGATCAGCGATTCGATACCGCGTGA
>DASSGE010000809.1:0-2379 GCA_035693605.1 Binatia bacterium | reverse complement strand
GGCGTGTCCGGCGCGGCTTCCGCTGCCGCCGTTTCGATCGGCAGGTGAACGATGAACTCCGAGCCCTTGCCAGCACCGTCGCTCAGCGCTTCGACGGCGCCGCCATGCATCTCGACCAACCCTTTCACCAGCGCCAATCCCAATCCAAGCCCTCCCCGGCTCCGTTCGATGCTGTGATCCGCCTGGGTGAAACTGTCGAACACGCGTTCCAGTGTGTCGTTCTCCATGCCGATGCCGGTATCGCGGACGCGAATCGACGCTTTATCGGCACCGGCATCCGCGCTCAACTCGACCGTGACCTTGCCGCCGCTGTCGGTAAACTTACTGGCATTGTGCAGTAAATTGCCGATCACCTGGGCGATGCGGGTTTTGTCCCCTTTGACAAAGAGCTGCCGGTTTGGCAGTGCGACGGAGAGTGTCAAGCCATTCGCTTCAAGACTATCGCGGTAACCTTGCACGGTATCGGCGACGACTTGGGTGAGATCGAAACGCGCTCTCTCCAGGCGAATCTTGCCGGTGGTCACGCGCGAGATGTCGAGTAGATCGTCGATCAGCCGCCCCATATGGCGCACCTGCTGTTCGATCATGCCGCGCATTTCAGCTGTCTCTGCACCATCATGTTTTTTGCGCAAGATTTGCAGCACATTGTGAATAATCGAAAGCGGGTTTCTCAGCTCATGGCCGAGCATGGCCAGGAATTCGTCCTTGCGGCGGTCGGCCTCGCGCAATTGTTCCTGCAACTTTTGGCCGCGCAAATCGGTTACGACCAGACAAATAAACTCGTCGCTGCCGCGCGCCATGCGCCGCGCCGAAAGCCGCACCGGGAGCAGCGCGCCCGTGCGATCTTTCAAGGTGATTTCGACCCGCCGGCCCTCGTCGGGATCGCGCAACAACGTCGCCAAACCGTCTGCGTCGGCGGCGCTAACAAATTCATAAAAGGATTTACCGATGGTCTGCGCGAGCGATAGATCGGTGAGTTGGACAAATTGCCGGTTGCTGTACAGGACGGTGCCGTCAGACGCAAGCGTCACGGCTCCCTCGTTCATATTCTCGACGAACATGCGATAGGGCTGATCCGCCCCTTCCAACGTGTAGACCTGGGAACCTTGCGGCCCGTCAACCATCAGAGCGTCAATGCTGCCGGCGCGGATCGCGTTGACGAGTTCTTCCGCCTCTTCGAGGCGTGCTCGCAGCTCTTGGTTCTCCTGCAGCAATTGCTCGTAACTTTTAACCGGCGAATTCATCCGCTGGGATCCTCCTTGAGGGCGAATCCGAGACGCAGCAACGTCGCTCTGGTATCGGAAAGATCGCCGAACATCTGGCGCACCGGCGGCGGCAAATTTTTCAGCAGGGTCGGTGTGGCGATGATATGATGGCGCGCCGCCAGTTCCGGTTGCTGGTAAAGATCGATGACCTCCAACTCGTAATTCCCTTCCAGGTACTCGTCACAAATGCGTTTGAGATTCACCAGCGCCCGGCGCGAGCGCGGCGTCATGCCGCTAATGCATAATTTCAAAAGATAGACTTGGCTGTCCGCAGGATCCTTTTCTTGATCGAAGTCGGCTTTTTTGCGCTTCGCCTTTTTCGCCATGTGGTTCCTTTCGACGCCCATGTTTCCACCGAGAAAATTCTATGCTCCCGGCCGCAAATCCAGACCCACCAACACGCGCTCGGTATTGGACAAGTCGCCAATGATCTTGCGCATAGGTTCGGGAAGTTTGCGTACCAGGGTTGGGATGGCCAGGATTTGGTCGCCCTGAGCCAATTGCGGCCGCTCGAGCAGATCGATGATTTCGATCTCGTATTCCCCCGCCAGGTGCTGTTCGCAAATCTTTTTCAGATTGGTCAGGGCGCTCAGGCACTTGGGCGTCTGCCCGGCCACATAAAGACGCAGTTGCCAGAGCTTAGTCGGCGGATGATCCGTGCCGGTCTTTGCGCCCATTCGCTTTTTCGCCCGCTCTTCGGTTACGGCCATGCTTCGCTCCTTTTCGCGAGTTGGCGGGATTACCGCCGTTATTGGCGCCGCGCAAGCTGGCCAGCATGGCGCGCGTGTCATTCATGAGATGGTCGGCAATGTCGCTATCTTTGATGGCTTTCTCGATCTCGGCGGACTCGGCGGCAAAGGCGGCGCGCAGCGCCGCAATCTGCGCTTCCATCGCGAGCTGTTTGCTTTCGAGCTCGCGTCGCTTGCGCTCGATTTCCTGTTGCTTGGCGAGCATTTCAGCTCGTTCGCGCGCCTCCTGGGCGATCCGCGCCGTGCCGGTCAAGACGCCGGCGATTCCGGAATAGACTTCTCGCAATTGCGCGCCCTGCTCGGTCAGCCTGAATTCGCGGATCTGATTGGAGTGCGCCGTGCCGCGGGACTTTAGAACGTAAAGG
>DASSGE010000808.1:0-2514 GCA_035693605.1 Binatia bacterium | reverse complement strand
CCCTGGGCGCGGAAATTCTTTGAATTCCGGATCGGTCAAAGTGCGCGTCAGCTCGCGCGCCCGATCGGCGCGGAAGTTAAAAAAGATCACGCCGTCGCCATCGCGGATCAGTCCATCCGGCATGACCCCTTCGATGGTCGTCGGCAAAACAAATTCATCGGTGATCTTAGCTTGATAGCTCGCGCGTATCGCCTCGAGTGCCGATGGCGCGCGATTGCCGATGCCTTGGGTGAGACAAACGTAGGCTTTCTCGACGCGATCCCAACGCTTGTCGCGATCCATGGCGTAGTAGCGCCCGCTCACCGTGGCAACTTTCACATGGGGCAAGGCTTTTAATTTCTCGTTGAGATCGAGCATAAACTGCTCGGCACTGTTCGGCGGCGTATCGCGGCCGTCGAGAAACAGATGCAGATAGACGTGAGCCAGCCGCTCGCGCGTGGCCATTTCAAGAAGCGCTTCCATGTGGCGCTGATGACTATGCACGCCGCCGTCGACCAGTAGTCCCATCAAATGCAGCCGATCGCTTTTTGCCTTGGTCTTGCGCAGCGATTCTAGCAAAACCTCATTGCTATAAAACTTGCCTTCGTCGATATCTTTGTGAATCAAAGTTAAATCTTGGTAGACGATCCGCCCGGCGCCAAGAATCATGTGGCCGACTTCCGAGTTGCCCATCTGACCCGCAGGCAAGCCGACGTCGACACCCGACATCGACAAACGCGAGTTAGGATAATCGCGCAATAGCGCATCGAGATTGGGGGTGTTCGCATTGGCGATGGCGTTGTACTCCTTACGCGGATTGATACCAAAACCGTCAAGAATCACCAAAACCACCGGCTGAACTTTGCTCACAGAGTTTCCTTTCCGAGTTCGAGGGAAGCGGCAAGATTATGATCGCTGCTAGTTAGTTCGAGAGCTGCGCGTCGCTGGCGTGAAGTTGCGCGATCAATTTGCTGTAACTGGCCGGCAGCTTCGCCTGCGGCGCATGACCCCAAAGTCCTTCGAGATCGTAGAATTGGCGGAGCGGCTCGTAAAAAATGTGCACGATGACATCGGAGAAATCCATCAACACCCAATGACCGCGCTGCGTGCCTTCGACGGCAAACGGCCGCACTCCGGCGCGCGCCGCCTCCTCTTGTAAGCCTTGCGCAATGCTCTGCACCTGGCGGTCCGAGCGTCCGGAGCAGACAATGAAATATTCGGCGATGGAGGTATGCGCGTGGACATCGAGCACGACCAGATCGCCGGCTTTCTTATCGAGCGCCGCTCGCGTCAGCAACAGCGCTTTATCCCAGCTACTCATTGCTTTTGCTTTCACGTATTCTCCCCACGGCGATACAGCCGGCGACGTTTGATAAATCGTTCTACTAACGACGGCAAGAGATAGCGTATCGACTTGCCTTTGCGCACCAGCGCGCGAATTTCTGAAGCTGAGATGGCGATATCGGTGAGTTCGATAAAATGCACTCGAGTGCCGCTTTGATGGCGGTAGTTCCGTCTTTTGGAATCATAACAAAAGAGATTTTTCACGGCAACGCCGGCGCGTTGGAGCGGGTCGTTCTCCGTGCTGCCCGGCCGTGAGGTGACAATAAAATTACACAAGGGAAAAATCTCCTTGAAATCCTTCCAGGTGCCGATCTCCAGGAACGCGTCCAAACCGATGATGAAAAATAGTGAATCGCCGTTGCTCAATTGGCTGGCGAATTCACGGATCGTGTCGATGGAATAGGACGGCCCTGGCCGGTCTAGCTCGACTGTCGATACCGCGAAGCGCGGATTGCGCGCCACCGCCAGACGGACCATTCGCAATCGGTCCTGCGCCGGCGTCGTCGTCTTGCCTCTTTTGTGCGGCGGGATCGACGCGGGAATAAAATACACCCGATCAAGACCGTAGGTCTCGCTCACTTCTTCCGCACTACGGAGATGGCCCCAGTGGATGGGATCGAACGTGCCGCCGAACAAGCCAATTTTCATCAGACGTGAGAACAGCCTTTCGGGCTCTGACAAGGATGGCAAGTCACGCGAGTGATATAAGCCAGGACAAGGGTAAAAGCGTTTCGGCTTTGGCCTGTCGGCTTTCGCGCCAACTCGTAACTCGGAACTGGAAACTCGAAACTCAGTGGCTGCGGTTGATTTTCCTGGCGGGGTGTTTTCATTCGCGAATCTGCCCATCGCCAAAAACGATAAACTTGGTGGTCGTCAACTCTTCCAACCCCATTGGGCCAAACGCGTGAATCTTGCTCGTACTAATGCCGATCTCGGCGCCTAGGCCCAATTCGCCACCATCGTTGAAGCGCGTCGAGGCATTGACCATCACGGCCGATGAATTGACTCGATCTATAAACTCGCGGGATTTTTGATAGTTGTTGGTGATAATGCTCTCGGTATGTTCCGAGCCGTAGCGCTCGATATGGCTAATGGCCTCGTCCAGGTCTTTGACGATGCGCACCGACACGATCAGATCGAGATACTCCGTCGACCAGTCTTCGTCGCTAGCGGGCGTGACGCCCGGCACCA
>DASSGE010000807.1:0-4385 GCA_035693605.1 Binatia bacterium | reverse complement strand
TTAGCAGAGGCGATTACGATCGGAATTGTCCCGCTCACCTTCTTGGCAGCTAATGTAGCGCTGGGGCTGCTGGTGACGATGACGTCAACTTTGAGCTGGACCAGCTCGGCTGCCAGGTCAGGCAGCGGTTCGCGTTTCCCTTCCGCATAACGGTACTCAATGACGATGTTTTTTCCTTCGACATAGCCAAGCTCGCGCAGCCGTTGGCGAAATGTGTCGACCCGGGCCGGGAAGACGGACCCGGAGGTCGGGTTCAGAATTCCTATCCGGTGAATGCCCGCCGGCTGCTGCGCCGGGGCGTCGGCGCCGACCAGCACAATCGTCGCAGCGAGAGCGACACCCAACTTCCATTTGGCTGTTTTCATCGATGGTCTCTCTTGATGGCGTTGGCGCGGATGGCAAGGGCGGGCACTGCGTATAAATCGAGTTTTATGCGCGGCACGCGATAGTTTGTTTGCCGATGCAGCATGGCTTGTCTCCCGGATAAATCCCCTTCAAATAAAAAAAGCCCGTACGGTGTGAGACCGTTCGGGCTTGAATAGAGCGTCGAGATTGACGCCTGAGCGGAGTCTGCCGAATTGCTTAGTGGCTTCGTGCGTGCGGCCAGGTTACCCGTTCAATACCGTTCGGGTCGTTCCTGGCGCGCTAATAGTTTTACCTCCGTTAAGTCTGTGCGGGCCGAATCGATGCTATGCTATGTGATCTTCATAACGCAATCGCGCGGCCAATTATCGTACGACGTTGAATCGTCGAGGCGGCTTAGATTCATTGACGATTTCGGGCTGAAGTCTAACTGCTCGCCAACTCCCATCGGTCACGCGAGTAGTCAGGTTGCGACTCGCTGTAGTCGTTTTGCGACACCTAGCGGGATATCGTCGCAAGTCCACGGAGTCTGGTTTAGGAGTTTTCTCCCGCCAAGGCGCAAAGATGCAAAGGGATGAAAAACATCCTCTCGACCAAAGGTCGAAATCTTTTCAGATTCCCACACATCTCGCCGAGGTAACGGGCTTGGCCCATTACTTAGCGCCGGCGCCTGCTACAGCACTTGAAAGCCGGCTTTAAGCACGGCGCGCAAGAAGTCGTCGATATGCGATAGGGCGGGATCGAATTCGAGCACGGCGACGCTGCGTTCGATGCTGAAGTCGATCGTGCCTACGCCGGGCACCGCTTTGAGTGCTTCGCGCAGGACCGGAAGATCTTCGGCTTTGAGATTGGCGATGGATAGAATCGCGGTCTTTGTGCTCATCGGGATTTTAACTTTTCTTGTCGAAATTTTGACAAATCTGGCATGAATGCGCAATCGCTGTGCTGTATTTGATCAAGCGCGTATCGCGGGAAAAGTTTCGCCGCCGAAAAATTTTCTTGACCAATCGTGCGACTGTGTGTGAGAGTCATTTCATCCAAAACATTTTGTTTCACGGTTGTCATACGCGTGCTTATCCATACATGCGCATGGTGTAGACCTTTAGCCAAGGAGAAGAACATGCCGTACGATGTCGCCAAGCTTCTGACTCTTTCGCAAGCCGAGCTCGATAAATTGTTTACCGAGAGTCCGGTTGGAAATATTCCCGATGGCGAAGCCGAAGGCACCGCCATCGTCGCGCCAGGGACGACCTATAGTTCCAATATCGCGCGCTTCGTCAGTAACTTTGCATGGCAGGGGAAAGTCTTCGACGCTAAAAAAGGCGTTCTGAAAAACAAAATCCTGCCGTTTGGGCTCAATGCGATACTCGCGAAGGTATATAAAGGGCCGAGTTGGCTCGACGGCAAAGAATGCATCGTGCTCGATTATTCCGATACCTCGATCGTCGCCCAGTGGATTCGCGATGAAATTCGTGAAATAGAGCCGGGTCTTTATTTGGGTAAAGTTTACTGGGACAAGACCCGGCTTATCGATTTTGCCCTGAAGTTTTAAGCGACGTCGACAAAACCAGAGGCACTCTTGCAGGCGGATTGATGTGTTCATTGAATTGTTTCGCCGTAAAAACCAATGGTCGCCATGGTCTGTTGCGGTTGCACGGATTGGAGGTTGACGGGCCATGGAGAGTAGCCGCTTGATGTCGGCATCCCAGCGGTTTTTTTATCGCCTCGGAATTTGCGCCGTTATCGTACTCGCTTTGGCGATTCTCGCAGGCGCGCTGTTGCTCGGCCGTTTCGGCGCCGATACAGCGGTCACGTATCGCGACGATGTCGAGCACTTCAAGTATGGCTCGCTTGGCAGTGAGCATGAGTTCGGCATTCCCTACTGGATCTGGCGCGCTCTGCCTGAATTGTTTAATGACAAACTGCCGGGCAAAAAAAACGGCTGGCAGTCGGTCGGCTTTGTTTTTGAAAAAGGTAAAGCCCTGCCGGTTGGCATGTCGCAACGTCGTTACTTGGGCTTCGACGTTGTTTGGCTCAATTGCGCTTTCTGTCACGCCGGCACTGTGCGCGAGACGCCGCAAAGCGAGCCGAAGGTTTATGCCGCGATGCCGGCCAACACTTTCGACTTCCGCGGCTTCACGCGGTTTCTTTTTGCCACCGGCGAGGATCGCCGCTTCACGCCGCAAGATTTGCTGCGTCAGATCGACATTATTCGACAGCGCGAGGGACTTGGCCGGTTGCCGCTGATCGATCGCTTGGTGCTGCGTTTCTACGGCATCTATTATATGCGCGAGCGACTGTTAACCCTGCGCGACCGCCTGGATTTTATCAAGCAACAGCCGGAATGGGGGCCAGGCCGGGTCGATACGTTCAATCCGCTGAAGATCTATTTCAACTTTCCGCCGGAAAAACTTTCGCCGCGCGAAATCATCGGGACCACCGATTTCCCATCGATCTGGAATCAGGGACAGCGCGAAAATTTGAAAATGAATTTGCACTGGGACGGCAATAACGTGTCCCTGGAGGAGCGCAATCGCAGCGCGGCAATGGGCACGGGCATCACGCCGCCGACTGGAGACCGGCAGAGCTTGAAGCGGGTGGCCGATTGGCTGCGCGATCTCGCGGCGCCGCCCTATCCGTTCAAAATCGACAAAGATCGCGCCGGCCAGGGCGCAGCGATTTACAAAAACTATTGCGCCGGTTGTCACGGCGTCGATGGCAAAGACTTTCGCGGCGAGTACGCCGGCAAGGTGGTGCCGATCGGCGACATCGGCACCGACGAGCACCGCCTCGACTCGTATACTTACGATGTCGCAGTCAATCAGAACATGATTTTCGCGGGTTATGAGAGCGAGCGATTCCGCCATTTCCGTAAAACCTTCGGTTATGCCAACAGTCCGCTTGACGGGCTGTGGTTGCGCGCGCCTTATCTACACAACGGTTCGGTGCCGACGTTGCGCGATCTGCTCGAACCCAGCGACCAGCGGCCGAAGAGTTTTTATCGCGGTTACGATGTCTACGATCAAACCAAAGTCGGCTTCGTGTCGGACGTCGCTCACGAACAGGACCGGCCGTATTTCCTTTTCAAAACCGACGAGCCGGGCAATTCCAACAAGGGCCACGAGGGCAAGGCTTACGGCACCGAACTTTCGCCGGCGGACAAAGACGCCTTGGTCGAGTATCTCAAGACGTTTTGAACGTTCAAAGGCGCGTCTGCTTGCATGAGGAGAACTAATGGCTGATGCCCCGAGAAAAAAATCTGCTTGGAAATTCTGCTTGGCGGTAATTGCCGTGCTCGCGGCTGTCGGCGCTGCGATCGGCTGGTATAAATTTTTCCGCGAGGAAGCGCAACCCGAATGGGTAACGGCGACGCCCGACATGCGCTTTAAGTATGGTTCCATCGGCGCGGAGAATGACGCCGGCATTCCGTATTGGATCTTCTTCGTGCTGCCGCGGATGTTTCCGGAGAAATTGCCGGGCCCGGGCGGCTACGCTTCGTTGGGAGTGGCGTGGGAGCAAGGGCAAGAGCTGCCGATCGGTTTCACCAAGAAGGTCATCGGCTTCCCGCGTGTGGCCAATAACTGCGCCTCGTGCCACACGGCGAGTTATCGCAAAAGCGCCAATGACAATCCAATTTTCGTTCCGACCGGACCGAATCACACGCTTAATCTGCAGGCTTTCTTTCGCTTCGTCGTCGACTGCGCCAAAGATCCGCGGTTCAACGCGACCGAGATCATGCGCGAGATCGAGCTCGTCTACGATTTGCCGTTTCTCGATCGGTTGATTTACCGCTACTTACTCATCCCGATCACCAAAAAACGCCTGCTCGAACGCGAAGCGCAGTTCAAATGGGTTTATCACACGGATTTTCCCCAATGGGGCCGAGGCCGCGACGACGCGATGAACCTGACGAAATATTTTCTGCTCAATGCGCCGATGGACGACACCATCGGTCCGACGGATATGCCGTCGGTGTGGAATCTCAAAAAATACCAGCCGGAGAAGGGCATGTTGATGAACTT
>DASSGE010000806.1:0-2837 GCA_035693605.1 Binatia bacterium | reverse complement strand
ACTCTACCCAAGATCTCACGAGTCGGGTTCCTCCAAAGCGCAGGAAAAAGAGGCGACCAGGCTTACGCTAACTTGGTTTTGTCTGCCAATGCGATGGGAATTCAACTATCGCCGCTCAAGGTCAAAAGTGCCGAGGAATTGGACAGTGCAATCGAAAACGGGAAATCCAGAGGAGTTTTTGCTTTGGCGGTGATGCCGCTACCGCTTTTCACCTCGCAGCAAAAACGGATTGTCGACCTCGCAGCGAAACGCCGCCTGCCGGTTATTTACTCCAACTCTGATTTCGTTGACGCCGGAGGGTTCATGAGTTACGGACCCAATCTTGTTGAGAATTACCGTCGCGCCGCCGTATACGTGGACAAGATTCTCCGGGGGACCAAACCCGGGGACCTTCCGATCGAGCAGCCTGCGAAGTTCGAGTTCATCATCAATTTGAAAGCCGCCAAGCAAATCGGCTTGACGGTGCCGCCGAACCTGTTGGCGCGGGCGGATCGGGTGATTCGGTGAAGAGGCGTGAGTCGCGAGGCGAAAGGCCCGAGTTGGAGAAATTATGACGGCGAGAATTGTTTTCCGGGTGTTGATTCTCTTTCTCTCAGTTGCGTCTTTCGCCGCTGCGCAGCAGCCCGGCAAGGTTTACCGAATTGGTTATTTGGGAGCGCGGGGGTCCTTTTCCGAAGCCTTTGAACAGGGGTTGCGCGACCATGGCTACGAAATCGGCAAGAATTTATTAATCGAGTACCGCTCTTCGGGGGGAAATTTCGACCAGCTTCCCGCTCACGCCGCGGAATTGGTTCGTCTCAATGTCGATGTGATCGTCGCTGGAATCAACCCGACGATCATCGCAGCCAAGCAAGCGACCTCGACCATTCCTATCGTCATGACCTTCGCCAATGATCCGGTCGGAGCGGGGCTGGTCGGTAGCTTGGCGCATCCCGGCGGCAATCTCACCGGCTTGAGTATTGACACCGGCAACGAATTTCTCGGCAAACGATTGGAGTTGATGAAAGAGGCTTCGAGCAAATCGTCGCGGCTCGCCGTGCTTTATAACGGCACCAACGTTGGCCACCAACTCTATTTGAAAAATTTGGCGGCCCCGGCGCGCGCCCTAAAGCTATCGCTCATCCCCGTCGCCTATCGCGAGCAAGGTGACTTTGAAAACGCCTTCCAGAACATGAGTTCGAAGCAGGCAGGCGGCGTGTTTTTGTTCAGCGACGGCGTCAGTTTCAGCCAGAGACTGCTGCTCGCCAATTTAGCCGTCAAACATCGGCTGCCGAGCGGTTTCCCGGCGAAAGAATACGTTGATGCCGGCGGACTCCTGTCTTACGGTCCTGACCTCATGCATATCAGCCGGCGTGCTGCGATCTACGTCGACAGAATTTTGAAAGGAGCAAAAGCGGCGGATCTGCCGGTGGAGCAGCCGACCAGGTTCGAATTCGTCGTCAATCTCAAAACTGCCAAACAAATTGGTCTGACGATACCGCCGAACGTGCTGGTGAGAGCCGACCGGGTCACCAAATAGGCAACATGGGGAAATTATTGGATGCAAGAGTACACGAAGCAAAAATGGTCGAATAAATTTTCGCTTTTTTGTGGTATTTATTTCGCACCGGGCCGACAGACCCACAAAAGCTTCGCAGACCGCACACGGTCCCGGATATTGTTATCGGTATTCGTCACTCTCACTCTTACATTCATTTTCGGTGCGACGCTCGCCACCTCGCAAGAGTCGCCAAAGGTTTACACCGTAGGAAGACTTAGCGCAGGATCTCTCGCCGATCCCATTAACAAAGCGACTCTTGCGTCATTTCAAGAAGGGCTGCGTGAGCGTGGTTGGACCGAGGGAAGGAATATCCGCATCGAGAATCGCTGGGTAGATGACAAGCCGGAAAGCGCTGGCCGCCTGGCGGCAGAGCTGGTCAGACTCAACGTCGATGTGATCGTCGCCGTCGGCAGCCCGATGGTCCAGGCTGCCAAGCAGGCGACGACCGCGATTCCTATCGTCATGTCGGGGAGCGGGGCGGACCCCGAGGCGGCAGGTTTCGTCGCCAGTCTGCGCCGCCCGGGAGGAAATATCACCGGACTCAGTATGCTTTCCACGGAGCTCAGCGGTAAGCGATTGGAACTGCTCAAGGAGATCACGCCTAAGCTCGGCAGTGTTGCCGTGCTGCGAAATCCCAAATTCCCCGCTGTGGCAATCCAGTCTAAAGAGACTGAACTGGCGGCAAAGTCTTTGGGTCTTCAGTTGCGCGCCTGGGATGTCGGAGATCCGGCGGAAATCGCCAACGCTTTCGCGTCCATGAGCAAGGCACGAACCGCTGGACTCGTAGTGTTCAGCGACCCGGTGATCCTCGAAAGAAATCGCGGAACGATTATCAAGCTCGCCCACAAGCACCGGATACCGACGCTTTATCCATGGCGAAATTATGTCGACGAAGGCGGGCTGGCGAGCTACTCAGCGAGCCTCATCGATATGCATCGCCGCTCGGCGACGTACGTCGATAAAATCCTCAGAGGCGCCAAGACCGCCGAGCTTCCAGTCGAGCAGCCGATCAAGTTCGAGTTCGTCGTCAATCTGAAGGCGGCGAACCAGATCGGTTTGACGATCGCGCCGAATGTGCTGGTAAGAGCGGATCGGGTAATTCGATGATTAACATACGACGCGACCCATCCTTATGAATAGAAAAATACTTGTCTGTTTGTTGGCGACGTTCGTGCTGGCGATTGCTCAATCGATTGAAGCCCAGCCGAGCGGGAAAATTGCCCGTGTGGGATTGCTCTTCATTGGTGGCACAGATCAGCCATATCTGGAGTCGTTCAAACAGGGGATGCGCGATCTC
>DASSGE010000805.1:0-4460 GCA_035693605.1 Binatia bacterium | reverse complement strand
AATGACCGACGCTAAACTCCTTACGACCACAAGACCTACCCGGCTATCGGGTCATGCGAAGCCTGGGCGTGGTGCGCGGAATCATCGTGCGCTCGCGCGGCCTCGTCGGCAACATCGGCGCCAGCCTACAGACGGTGTTCGGCGGCAGTATCACGATCTACACAAAGCTCCGCGATAAGGCGCGCTATGACGCCACCGAGATTGGCGACGGCGTTACCGAAGTGTTGGCCTACGGCACGGCCGTCTACGTCGAGTTATTCGCGGATAAAAAATGCCAAGCAGGCTGGGCTTGGCACTAACAAAGAACAGAATCAAACGATCCCGGCTGCCGGTCAATTGGCTACTTCGGTCTCGGGGCAGCGCCGATCTTGCGCCGAGTCAGCCGTTCGATGCGACGCTCCTTGCGATTGCTCTTCAACTCATTTCGGTTATGACTTAAGTCATTGTATGCTTGAATTTGCGGTTGCAGTTCGACCGGACTCGCGTTCACGTCCTGTTTAACCTCCACGACCAACGCCAAGGCGATGATCGAAATCAATAGCGCCAAGCCATGGGCGATGAGATCGGCAGGGGGCTTCATAGTTCTGTTGCGGCGCGATATCGATATGCAGCTAGTCCAAATGCAGCAAACCGGGTTCAGCGGACAGCCTCGCTTGAACCTTGCAAGACAATGCCGCGGTCGGGAACGATTTTGAATAAGTACTGTCCTGGTTCTAACGCGGTGCTGCGCATTTTCTCTACGGTCAAGGTGCGCACGAAACGGCTGTTGAACAACTCCATGTCCAAAACAATGGTACCCGCGACAAGATATTCTTCCAGCCCGCGGACATTGCGTTCGACCGAATACGTGGTCAGGAGATTCGTCGTGTTGCCGTTGGCCTGGAGAGCGTAAAAAAGCATGCGCGCCTGATCCGGCGCCCGCGAAGTCGCGTCGCGGTTGAACAAAAGCGGCCCGACCGGATCGATGACCAGGCGGGTCGCTCCCATGCGCGTGATGTATGCGTTGAGATCCGCGACCACGCGTTGCACGTCGATTTTTTTTTGAGTATCGCTGCTACCGCTGAAGTAAGCCGAGGCATCGAGGATGACGAATTCTTTGGATTCGATAAACGGCGCCAGATCCCAACCCAAGGACGCGGCCTGCTCGAGGACGTCGGCAGGCTTTTCGTCGATGGCGACATAGAGTCCCTTCTCCTTCTCCATCAAACCGTTGACGAGAAACTGCAAACCGAAAACGGTCTTACCCGTGCCCGGTTCGCCGACGACCAGATAGGTTTTGCCGGCCCGTAAACCGCCTTCGATCAGTGCATCGAGTTCGACGATTCCGGTCGGCACCCGGGTTCGGTTGGCCATTTGAATGAATTCTTTCGCGATGTTGGAAAATATAATACTGCGGCCGAAGGGCTTCTCTGTCGCTTGAACCTCAAGTCGGCGCTAGCGGCAATTTCTTAGCTTACTACTGCCGCACTTTCCAGCGGCCGCTCTTTTCCCGCAGCTCAGCCCGTTTGCGCTCAATCTCCGCTGACAGACGATCATGCAAATTGATCGCCGCGACCTTAGTCTGATCCGGAGTATGACTGTTGCCGGTCGCCACCGGTTGAAATAAATCCGGAGGACTATCCGCGCTCCGGTCAGGTGCTGTTGGCTTTAGGTCAGCCGGTTGCAGTCCAAGCGTGGCAGCGCTTAAAGGTGGCGCTGACCCCCCGGACACGGATTGCAAACGATTTAACGCCGTGTGCCCGCCTTGACTTATTCGTTGTGCGAGAAGCTGTACTTGATCCTTTAGATCTCGCAACTCACCATCGCGCTGGTCGAGGGCCAAAGTTCCCTGGGCCACTTGATTGTGCAACTCGCGCAGACGCAGATTCAGCGACTCTTCCACGCTTTGAAGCGCGGTATCGCGCGAGCGCCGCTCGTTCAATTGCGCTTCGATTGCCAGCAAATCGCCCTTAAAACCTCCACGGATCTGCGCGATTTCCTCGGTCACCGACGCATGAATCTGGTTGGCCATTGACTCCGATTGGATCTGCCGCTGCATCAGTGTCTGAATGTCGCCGCGTAATTCATTAAACAGATTTCTCCATTCGAGTGCGGCGCGCTGGTTTTCTCCGATCTGGTTACGCAGGTCCTGGACCTGTGGTCGCAGCATCTCTTCCATTTTACGAACCATGGCGTCATTAGGATGGGACCGCTGCTGTTCCAGCACCGCAGTTTTTAGCTCAGCAATTTCACCGCGCAAAACCATGGTCGCCTGACAGGCTTCTCGCGCTTCAGCCACCGCGGCGGAGTTAGCTTCCTTGTGGAACTGCTCCAATTGTGCGATGCGCGATGTCAACGCTAGAGTGTCCGCGCGAAATTGTTCTTGGTCGACTTTAGCGCTGGTAACTCCATGGAGCTTGCCGCGAATTTCGTCGCCGAGCTCGCGCAACCGGGTGGTCAACCGTTCATCAAAATCACGCTGCCACTGCACACGCTCCGCTTCGCGCTCGTTTACACTTACTTCCGGCGGGACGATTGCCGTTACGTGGTCGAGGCGCTGCGCCATGTCGGCAAGTTGGAACCGCAATTCGCTCAACTCACCATCGCGCAATCGCAATAGCGCGGCTTTTTCCCGGATCTCCTGCTGCATAGCGTCGAGCTTTTGCTGGAAAGAACTTTCCAGAGCTTTGAATTCAGTGGCGATAGAATTTTTTCTTTGAAATTGCTCGAAGAGTTGGGTTTTCAACGCTTCGGTTTGTTCGTGTACAACGAGAGCGATTTGTTCGTCAAGCGGACGATGATCTACCGGCGCAGGTTCACGAGTTGCACTCGCCTCGGTCTGTGCCAGGCGTTGCACCAGCTCCGTGAACTCGGTGCGGAGTGCACCGACTTCGGCGATGGCGATCGCCGCTGGCGGTTGCTCAATTTGGACTTTCAATTCCTCTATTTTCGCTGACAGTTGGCCTTCGATCTCGCCAATCGTAAGCTGTTGCGCTTCGAGAAAGTTTTGCCGTTCGCCAAATTGCTGGACTTGATTCTTCAACCAAGTGACTTCAGCTCCGTCGATGCCGGTTGCGATAGCCGCTGTTTGGCTGTTTTGCAGCTCGCGCATTTGGCCCAGAAGCGCTTCCTCGAGACGCTTGATTTGTTCCGCCCGTTGCGACTCGCTTGCGGCGATCGCTTGCGCTAATCCGAGGTCGGCGGCAGCACGGCCGACAAGCCAACCATACAACACATCTTTTCCGTTGGCGGCGCCAATCGTCTGGCTTGCCAGCGGCTGATCGTTCTTAGTGTCCGCCACCAATCTCACTCCTCGCCCACCGTACTGCCGGGCGTAGTTTGCCTCGTTGAAAAAAGTCTTCGGCGTTGTCAAAGCCAAATACATGCCATGCATAGGAACGGCTTAAACCCCAACAAAAATCAATTGATGGCATAATCGTACCGAAGTATTCAGCGCGCCGCACTGGCCGCAATTGGCCAAATTGCGACCGATTCCGGTCATTGACGGAAAATGGCGACGACCAGGTCTGAATG
Source organism: Binatia bacterium (assembly GCA_035693605.1). Lineage (GTDB taxonomy): Bacteria > Desulfobacterota > Binatia > UBA9968 > UBA9968 > DP-20. The sequence goes on along the minus strand of DASSGE010000805.1, from coordinate 947 downwards.
TTCTTCTTTGCCGGGCGCCGGAGATTCTTTCCTGTGAAGCGGCTGGCGCGAAATGCACCAGCATAGCGAGATGTTGGTTATGCGTTTCATTCTGTTCACTCATGTACAGAGTTGTTCCTCCACGGCTCCGATATTCGTTGAAACGGTGCGAAGTTTTCCTTTCTTTCTAATAGTTTCGACACTGGCAGCCATCTTGCTCGTAGGTGTCGCTCTTGGCTGTCGGTCGGTGTGTGTCGGCGTCGTCCGTAGAAGCATGCCGCGCCGCCGCGGCAGTCCCGGGCACAACCGCGGAAAGGGCAAAGCCGATGGGAATGCGAAAAATTTTATTGGTCGATGATTCGGAAACCATTTTACAGATGGAACAAATGATTCTCGCCAAGGAGCCCTATGAGCTGCTCGTCGCGCGCGATGGCGCCGAAGGTGTCGCGCGTGCGCTTGAATGCAATCCTGATCTGATACTCATGGACGTCGTCATGCCGCGGATGAGCGGCTTCGAAGCACTGCGCGAGCTGCGCGGCAATCAACAGACCAGCACCGTACCGGTCGTCATGGTTACCACTCAAGCTGAAGCTGAGAGCATCGAGACCGGTTATGCCAGCGGTTGCAGCGATTATATCGTCAAGCCCATCGACAGCATGGAACTAATCGCGAAAGTCCGTGACCTCCTGAGCGACTGAATAAACTAAATGCATCCATTAGTGAAAACGCTCAGCACCCGCATCGAATCTTCGCCGCCACTTGAAACCGGCGAACGGGCAACAGCTTATCTTCATCCGGGTGAGGTGTTTGTTTCCGCCGACAGCCACGCCGTGACCACCATCCTCGGTTCCTGTGTTTCGGTTTGTGTATGGGATCCGATGACTCGGATCGGCGGCATCAACCATTTTCTGTTACCGACTTTCACTGGCCAAGGCATCGCCTCACCACGCTTCGGCAATATAGCGATC
>DASSGE010000804.1:0-3556 GCA_035693605.1 Binatia bacterium | reverse complement strand
TGTCGGCGGCGCGTCATGTCTATTCAGAGATCGGCCAACTGCTGCTTAAACGTGGCGCGCGGGCATGGGACCAGCGCACCTACGTCACCGGCGCGCGTAAACTTTGGGTGGTCCTGCGCGGTGTCTTAATTCTGGTTCGCTCGGTGCCGGCGCGTTTAGTCCAACCCTGGTCGCCGGGTGCTTTGAGAATGGTCTGGAAATATTCCAATGTTCAGTGAGTTAAAAAAAGCAATCGTTACTCGGATTGCAAAACCAACAAGCGTTTTGCCGATCACGAATCCATTAAAAACCCCACAGACACCGAGAGGAGACGAACACTTTCGGTCGGCCCGGTGTAGCTCCGGGTCGGCCCATTGAATCGATGCGAAACATGGAGAGAAAAAATCGCTCGGAGCTTCGCCGTGTGGTTGTCACCGGGATCGGTGTGGTGAGCCCCAATGGAGTCGGCGCGGAGGTTTATCAAACTTCATTGCGCCGGGGCCTGAGCGGCATCGCGACCATTGCATCGTTTGATCCGAGTCAGCTTTCCTGCCGGGTCGCCGGCGAAGTGAAAGACGTGAATTTGGCGGAGTTGATGGCGCCGCGCGAGCGCAAGCGCACCGGCCGAGCCGTGCATTTGGCCATCGCCGCAACCCGTGAGGCGTTGCGTCACTCCGGAGTGTTTCCCGAGGATATGAGCTTGGCGGAAAGGCAGTCCTGGGGTGTGATTCTCGGCAGCGGCGGAGGAACCGCCGATTTTGTCGAGGAACAGTATCGTCTTTACTACAGCGACCAATTGCGCAAGATCAGCGCCTACAATGTTTCGAGTTCGACCATTGGCTCGTTATCAAGCGAGCTGTCGATTCATTTTGGCTTTCATGGTCCGAGCCATGTGATTTCTACCGGCTGCACCAGCTCTACCGACGCGTTGGGTTACGCCTTCAATCTCATTCGTTTCGGCTTGGCCGATCATCTGGTTGCTGGCGGCGTCGACGCGACGATTACGCCGGCGGTCATGCAGGGCTTCTGCATCATGCAAGCGGTCTCGACTGCCCATAACGATGAGCCGGCGCGGGCATCGCGGCCGTTCGAGCGGAGCCGGGACGGGTTTGTCCTGGGCGAGGGCGCCTGGATATTGATAGTCGAAGAGCGTGCAGCCGCCCTAACTCGCGGCGCGCCGATCTACGCCGAAGTGCGCGGTTATGGATCGACATGTGACGCTTATCATCGCGTTCGGCTCGAGCCGAGCGGTGAAGAGCCGGCGCGGGCAATGAGCTTGGCGATCGAAGATGCGCAACTGGCGAAAGATGAAATCGATTACGTGGCGCTGCACGGCACCGCGACGGTGTTGAATGACAAAACCGAGACTCGCGCGGCCAAGTTATGTTTCGGAAAGCACGCTCGTGAGCTGCCGATGAGTTCGGTTAAATCGATGATCGGCCATCCTCAAGGCGCATCGGGCGCGGCCGGGGTCGCCGCCGCGATCTGCGCTATGAACGGCGGCTTTTTGCCGCCGACGATCAATCTGGATGAGTCCGATCCAGATTGCGATCTCAACTATATTCCCAATCGGAGCATTGCCAAGACGGCCGATATAGCGCTTTGCAATTGTATCGGTTTCGGTTCGAAGAACTCCGCCTTAGTCATTGAACGTGGAGCGTTGACGTGAAGCGCAGTCTTGAAAAAGAAATGATGGATCTCCGTGGTAATAGCCCGGAACTTCTGGCGGACGACCTGCGTAACCTGCGCCTGCTCAACCGATACCTGCGCGGTTCGCGCAGCGTCATCATGGCGCTGTGGCGGGCGATCGGGCGCGAGCCGCTTGGAAATTTTTCCCTACTCGACATCGGCACGGGAAGCGCCGATATTCCCGCGGCGATTCTCGCCAAAGCCAAACGCTGCCACGTTGCCGCGAAGATCGTCGGCATCGAAGCCGACCCAATCACCGCCCGCATTGCCGAGAATTTGACGAATCGGCACGCTGAAATAAATATTATCCGAGGCGACGCTGGGGCGCCGCCGTTTTCACCCGGCGCGTTCGATTTCGTTGTCGCATCGCAGTTCCTCCATCACTTCACGGAAACTAAAATCCTCGATCTGTTAAGGCAATGGGCCAAGCTTGCCAGGCGCGGCATTGTCATCAGCGATCTGGTGCGCCATCCGCTTGCCTATCATGGCATCCGCTTGCTGACCCTGTTGACGACGCGCAATCCGATGACCCGCACCGACGCGCCGCTGTCGGTGCACCGGGCGTTCACGTTCAACGAATGGCGTGATCTCTTGCGCCGGGCCGACATTGGCCCGGTGGAAATGATCTCGGTTTTTCCTTTTCGCATGGCGGCGACCGTGAGGATTGGGGGCCGGCGATGAGCGTATTTGACGTCGCCATTGTCGGTGCCGGGCCGGCGGGCTGTTCGACGGCGATTACGCTGGCGCAGCGCGGCTACCAAGTCGCAATGTTCGACCGTGCGCTGTTTCCGCGCGAAAAGTTGTGCGGCGATTTTTTAAGTCCGCTCAATTGGCCGGTGCTCCACGACTTGGGCGCCGGCCGCGAATTGCTGTCCTTACCCCATGCCAAGGTGACGACGTTTCGTATCAGCGCGGCGGACGGCGCCGAAGCGAACAGTGCGTTGCCGGTACAGGGCGATTATCAATTTGGGCTGGGATTGAGGCGCTTTCATTTGGATCATGTGCTCTTGGCCCGAGCCAAGCGCGCCGGTGTCAGCGTTAACGAAAACGTCAAACTGCATGGGATTAAAAGAGAGTCATGCGCTTGGCGTTTGGACATGCATCGCGGCGCGGAGCGCGTTTCGGTTCGGGCCAAGGCTCTTGTCGGCGCGGATGGTAGAAACTCCTGGGTTGCGCACCAACTCGGAATGGTCGCGGCGCCGCCCAAACATTCGGCTGCTGTGGGCTTTGAAATCCAATTGCGGCAAGTCGCCGGGCTGCGTGGCAGTGTCGAGATCCATCAGTTCGCCGGCGGCTATGCCGGTTTGGTACGAGTTGACGAAGATACGGTCAATCTTTGCTTTGCCGTCAAGCGATCATTGCTGGGAAAGTCGGTGGATTTTGCAAATCTGTGCCGTCAATTTCTTTGCCGCAATCCAGTTCTCGAAAAACTTCTGAGCAGGGGTGAACCGGTCAGCGCTCTCCGTTCCGCGTGGCCGGTTTATTTTCCTGCTCGCCGTTGCTTCGGCGACGGTTTTCTCTTGGTCGGAGATGCGGCCCGTGTGACCGAGCCGCTAACCGGTGAAGGGATTTTTTTCGCGATGAGGAGTGGCCAGCTAGCCGGGGCAGAGCTCGCTCGTGCCCTCGCCGAGGGCAACGTGAGCTCGGCTCGGCTCTCCGAACATGAGCGCGCTTGCCGAACGGAATTCGCTGCTCGACTTCGGCTCAACGCAGTCATTCGGGATTTGGTGTACCGGCCGAGATTGTTGTCATTGGCAATCCGGTTTCTTGGACGGCGCCAACGGCTCCTGGATTCCTTGGTTAATGCCGTGTGTCAACGCCGCGCGGCCTTTGATCGGTGAGCAATCAATAATTTTTTCGGAGGACGACGATGCAATTCGTGGCATGG
>DASSGE010000803.1:0-4041 GCA_035693605.1 Binatia bacterium | reverse complement strand
GAAATCAAGGGCTATCCGAAAGGATTTCGCGTGCTCACCAATCCGGTCTGCTCGGCGCCGACCACAGCATTGGCCTTCGGGCTCGATCCCAAGTTGACCGGCTTGGATATCATTCGCGCGTGGAAAGAGCGACTCGGCAAGCAGACGCCGATTCAGCCGGTGGAAGTTTCCAGTGGGCCGATTACGGAAAATTGCGATAGCGGCGATAGAGTCGATCTGCTCAAGTTCCCGACGCCGCGTTGGCATGAAGAGGACGGCGGGCGTTATATTGGCACGGGCTGCATGGTGATCATGGAAGATCCAGACGGCAAGTGGACCAATGTCGGCACCTACCGGGTCTGTGTGCACGACAAGAACACACTGGGAATCTGGATTTCGCCCGGTAAGCATGGACGGCTGATTCGGGAAAAATATTGGCTCCAAGGCAAGCCGTGTCCGGTCGTGATTAGTTTTGGTCAGGATCCGATTCTTGCCAAAGTGGCGAGTTGGTACGAACCCTGGGGCGTGTCGGAGTTGGAAATCGCCGGTTGGTTGTTTGGCGAGCCGGTCAAATACATTCGCGGCAAAGAAACCGGCCTGCCGATTCCGGCGACTTCCGAATTGGCAATCGAAGGCTTCATCGTGCCCCCTCAGCAAGACAGCCGCTCCGAGGGACCATTCGGCGAGTGGACCGGCTACTACGCTTCGGGCACCCGCAACGAGCCTGTGGTCAAAGTGAAGAATGTTTTTTACCGCAACAATCCGATCATCCTTGGGATGCCACCGGGAATTTCCGGCAAGTCGGTGCCGCTGAGCGCCGCCAACGTCTGGCTTGCGCTCGAAAAAGCCGGCGTGACCGACGTTCAGGGCGTATGGGAGTATCAGACGCGCTACATAACGGCGATTTCCATCAAACAAAAATACGGCGGTCATGTGAAGCGCACGGCAATGGCGATGTTGGGCTCGACGTACGGCTATCATCGGCGTTTCGTAATTATTGTCGACGAGGACGTCGATCCATCGAACATCGATGATGTCTTATGGGCGCTGGCGACGCGCTGCGATCCGGCGACTGCGATCAACGTGATCACCGACGCGTGGAGCACGCCGCTCGATCCGCGCATTACGCCAGATGCTCGGGCCGCGCGCAACTTCACCAATTCGGTCGCCATCATCAACGCCTGCCAGCCCTATCATTGGAAAGATCAGTATGCCAAGACTTGCTATTTCCCTGAGGAGACGCGGCGGGCGGCGGCAGCGAAGTGGAAGGATGTTTTGAAACTGGATTGATTGATGGAGGAGCTGTGAAGCGATTTTGGATTTTTGTCCGCGGGATTTCTTTTGGATTTTGGATTGTCGGAAAACGACGCGGTCCCGTCTCGATCGCGGTTCGAGCTTTTTCCGGATCCTTTAATCCAAAATCGCAAATCCAAAATCCAAAATGGATGGTCTCGGCAGTTCTGTTATTTCTGGCAGGCTCGGTGCACGCCGCCGAAACTCCAAAGTGGCAGCAGGAGTGGGACCAAACCCTGGCGGCGGCCAGGAAAGAAGGCGAGATTTCTTTTTACGGTAGCGAAGGCTACGAAAAGATCTTTGAAGTTTTTCAAAAGCGCTATCCGGAAATCAAGGTCAGGTCCAACACCAGCAGGCGAGGGAGCGAGCATGGTCAGGCGGTAATGAATGAGCGGCGCGCCGGACAATTTCTGGTCGATCTTTTTATCAATGGCGTGGTGACGCCGAACACGGTTTTTTACAAGGCCAATATCCTTGATCCGATCCGGCCACAGCTTATCCTTCCTGAAGTTGTCGACGAGACCAAGTGGTGGAGCGGCAAGCATCTCTACGCCGATCCGGAAGCTAAATACATTTTCGTATTTCAGGGCAACGTTCATGGCAGCGAGAATGCCTACAATACCAAGCTGGTGAATCCCAAGGACATAAAGTCCTACTGGGACTTTCTCGATCCCAAATGGAAAGGCAAGATTGTCGCCTATGATCCAAACCGGGTCAGTACCGTGGCCCATTCCCTGCGCTTTCTTTTCAATCATCCCGATCTGGGCGTGGAGTATGTCAGGCGTTTGTTCAGCGAGATGGAGCTCACCTATTCGCGCGACGAACGGCAAATGATCGATTGGCTCGGTGCGGGGAAATACGCCATTGCCTTTTTCGTCACCGAAGTTGAAGCGGCGGCGAAGCAAGGTTTGCCGATCCGCGACTTCGAGCCGGGGCAGTTCAAGGAAGGCGCGTTTGTCGGCCCGTCGCAGGGCGGCGTGAATTTGTTCAAGAACGCGCCTCATCCCAATGCAGCGAAAATCGCGATCAATTGGCTGCTGTCCCGCGAAGGACAAGAGACCTATCAAAAGGTGTTTGCTTCGGTGGGCGACATCCGCCAGTCTATGCGCGAGGATATCCCCATGGATGTGATCCCGCCGTCGCAGCGGCGTCAGAAAGGCGTGCGCTACATTTACGCCGGCCGTCCTGAATGGCTTGACATGGCGCCGGTGTCCAAAGTGATTAAAGAGGCGCAAGCGGCGGCGAAGAAGAATTGATAATGGAAAATTGAGAATGGAGAATTGAAAGTTCCGAGCCGCTCTCCAATCACAGAGTAAATATATTTGGGAGAACCCGTGAGAGATTCAAGAAAATGGCTTATTACGATTGCGCTGTATTGGGGGCTTGGTTCAGCCGTCGGCTTTGCGGCACAGTCGGAGGCATGGAAAGCGGACTGGGATAAGACTGTCGAAGCCGCGAAAAAAGAGGGACAACTTACACTCTATGGCAGCCCGGAATACGAAGGCCTTTTTGGCGAACTGAACAAAAAGTACCCGGAGATCAAAATCACCGGGGTATTTAATCGCGGCGCGGACGCTGCGCGGCGGCTGATGTCGGAACGGCGCGCAGAAAAATATAGCGCCGATCTGTATCTGAACGGCATGACGACGGGCTACAACGTTTTCTACAAAGCCAAGGTTCTCGATCCGATCCCGCCGCAGCTTATTCTGCCGGAAGTTACCGATGCGTCGAAGTGGTGGCGTGGCAAACACCAATATGTCGACCCGGAAAATCAGTACTTGCTCAACTTCAACGGCGAAAATCGCATGGTGGTGGCGTTCAACACCAAGCTGGTCAATCCGACTGAAATAAAATCCTACTGGGATTTGCTCAATCCTAAGTGGAAAGGGAAAATCGTCGCCTACGATCCGACTCAAGGCGGGTCGGGCGATGCGACGCGGTTTTTCTATCATCACAAAAGTTTGGGCCGTGAGTTTATCAGACGGATTCTCAGCGAGACCGATCTTGTGATCAGCAGAGATACGCGCCAGATGGGTGATTGGCTAGCCGGTGGGAAGTATGCGATCTCGATCTTCGGCCCGGTGTCACGAATGGATCTGGATTTGATGCAGACTCAAGGTCTGCCGGTGGATTGGTTCAAGCCCGATCATTTGAAAGAAGGCACCTATATCACCGGCGGCTCCGGCGGCGTCGCGTTAATCAACAAAGCGCCCCATCCCAACGCCGCTAAAGTCGGGTTAAATTGGCTGCTGTCGCGCGAAGGGCAGATGACTTATCAACGTTTGTTTACCCAGGGCAACGACGGCCCCGACTCCATGCGCATCGACATTCCCAAAGATAAGGTGCCGCGCGGCAATCGCCGGCCGGACGTCGACGATGGTCGCGCGCCATTCGTAGACCGCGCCGAGTGGATGGATCAGGAGCCGATTACAAAGTTTATTAAAGAAGTGCTGGAGCAGAAGCGGAAGTGACAAAGGCGGTGTGTGAAGCGTAATGGGTGAAACGTGAAACCTATCATCGTCGCGATTCTACTCGCATTTCCGGTTGCGTTAAGCTATTCCGCTGAGTCGTCAAAATGGCAAGCCGAATGGCAACGGGTGATTGAATCCGCCAAGAAGGAAGGCCAGCTTTCGCTTTACGGCGGCCAGGAAATCACCCATCCGGACATCATCGCCGCGTTCAACAAAGAGTTCCCATTCATAAAGATCACCTCGGCAAGCGGACGGGCGGCGGACATGATGACGCGCATCGTCGCCGAGCGACGCGCCG
>DASSGE010000802.1:0-2328 GCA_035693605.1 Binatia bacterium | reverse complement strand
CTTCTGATCGCTGGACCAGCGATAAGAAAGCAACGACAGTAATAACAATTACTTGGATTTTTATTGGCTGACGATTTAGCATTGTTAGTAAGGCTTCATGGTTTTGCGCCACTCGTCTTGATAGTGCTGCAGCTTTTCTAGATACACCGGCCAATCGATCTCGCCGTAGCGCAATTTGCGCAGCCGCTCGTTTGCCAAAACCACATCGGTCCGGCCGACACTTACGCCGACTTCATTGGCGTAATAATCCTGGACTTCCTTGGAGAGAATGTAGTCGATCCACAGCTTGCCGGCATTGGGATGGGGCGCTCGGCGTGCCAGCGCCAGGGCGTTGGGCGGGTTGGGAAACAGCGGCTCCATGGCGACCCAATCCACCGGCGCGCCCTTCCTGCGAATCTCTTCGCCGGCGGCGATGCGCATGGTTGGCGCCATTGCCCACTCGCCGGCGGCGAGCAGCTCGGCTGCCAGTTGGCGGCCGCGGCGAAATTCAACATTTTGCTTGGCCAAAGCGCGGATAAATTCCGATGCCTTCTTCTCGCCCATTACATGTACCAAAACCATGTACCAGTCGTCGTCGGTTTGATCCAAACCGATATGACCTTTCCATTTTGGCTGGAGCATGTCTTCATAGGATTTGGGCACATCGGCCGGCGCGACTAGCTTGCGGTTGTAGCCGATGACCGCAATAGTGGAGTACTGCGCCGTCCACAAGCCTTGCTTGTCCTTGTAGCTCGGGCGAATAAACTTTCGCTCCGGCGACTCGTAGTTCGCGAAGTTTCCCTTCTTCGCCGTCCAATACATCTCCGAGCCGCTTAGATTGACGACATCGACCGCATGGCGACCGGCGGCGGCCTCGGTGTCGAAACGCTGGGCGATCTTTTCCGCGCCGGCCCGATAGTACTCGACTTTTATAAAAGGATATTTCTTGTTGAATCCCTGCACCAAGCGATTCATCACCGGCGCTTGGGTGGTTGCGTAGGTCAACAGTTCCTTTTCCGCTCTCGCGCCTTCGACGATCTGCGCCACGCTCTGGGCTAAGGAAACCGCGGGAATTGAAACGAGCAGTACCAACGAGATGACAATTGTGAACATGGTTACACTCCTGACGATTTCGATACTAATCAAGACGTCACTGGTTTGTAAACCGAAAAACCTCTCACCACAAAGACGCAGAGCTGTCGAGAAGATCCAGTCCGCTGTGAACTCTGCTGTCCTGCGGTGAAATCGTATTCAACGACCAGCAGCGGAAAATCGAAACTCCACGTCGCCGCCTTGACACCCCACTTTCATCCAAGTAAGAATCGCGACGAATCAATTTTTCATTTCACTCTAAGGATTTTCATGGCAACACCAACAGGACCGTTGACCGGCTACCGTGTGCTCGACCTGGGCGGGCCGCTGAGTCTGCACTGCACCAAGCTCTTGGCCGACATGGGCGCCGATGTGATCAAGATCGAACCGCCCTGCGGCGACGAATCGCGCCGCGTGCCGCCGTTCAAAGATGACACGCCGCATCTGGAAAAGAGTCTGTACTTTCTTCACTTCAACACCAATAAGCGCGGCATCACCCTCGATGTGGAGAAGCCCGACGGCCGTGCGATCCTGTTCGAACTGTGCAAGAAGGCCGATGTCATCATCGAGACCAATCGGCCGTCACGCGCCAAGGAGTTGGGATTGACTTATGAAGATTTCAACGCGGTCAATCCGGCGTTGATCGTCGCTTCGATCACGCCTTTCGGCCAAAACGGTCCATGGAAAGATTACAAGGCCAACGACATGGCCGGCATCGCCCTGGGCAATTTGCTCTATCTCGCCGGCGAGCCCGGCGAGCCGCCGCTGCAGCCGCCGGGAGAGATCGCCTACGGCATGGCGTCGACCTACGGCGCATTCGGCATCGCCGTGGCGCTTTATCATCGCCTCGACAGCGGCAAGGGCCAGCATATCGACGTGTCGATGCATGAATGCGGCGGCCATATCGCCGGTTACTTCATTCCAAATTACGGTTACACCGGCGACAAGCCGGCGCGCGCCTCGCGCAAAGGCGAAGAGACAGACCTTTACGATCCCTACAAGACCAAGAACGGTTACGCGCGCATTTTCATCATTCCCATCGAACAATGGCGTCGCCTGGTCGAGTGGATGGGCAGTCCGCCGTCGATCTCCGGCCCCGAATTCGAAAAGATGGCCTACCGGCGCAAACATCCCGACATAGTCGTTGGCGCCGTTGCCGAGTTCTGCGCCAAACACACCAAGGAAGAACTTTACGAAGAAGGCCAGAAGCGCCGCATCGCGGTGACGCCGATCAACACCGCCGGCGAATTCATCGAA
>DASSGE010000801.1:0-2013 GCA_035693605.1 Binatia bacterium | reverse complement strand
GAGAGCGAAAAAGAAATGCCAGCGACAAACTTTCAGTGGCCGGAACATTCAAAAAGCAGCGCACCGCCATTTCGGCAACGATGCTATTTTTCTCGCGGGCAACTCGTAACTGTCGGCTTGAGCTTTGTCATCACGGTGTCGGCAGCGGGATTCTCGGGCTTCATTGCCGGGCGAAAGATCGTTGAGAGTCGACAGATCGCCCGGCAATTGGCTTCGCCCCGCACAACGGTGCCGGTATCCTCGAATCAGGTTGCATCTACGACAACCGAACGAGCACTTGACGACGCTGCCAACGCGATTCCAGTGCAAAGCCAACAGCTGTCGGCAAGCGCAGCAGAGATACCACCGCCTCAGGTCGTCACCGCCATTGTCAAAGGCGGCAAAGCCGCGACTGGAAAGATTAAAACCAGCTTGCGCCTCACCAGCGATAAATTGCCCTCTGAAAACGATTTCCCGGCCAAGCCCGCGGCTGCGACAGCAGTCAAGACAGATTTCGCGGCTAGCCCATGGTCGGTACAAATTTCCGCGACTCAGGATCAAACGGCCGCACAGCAATTGCAGGAAAAGTTAAAAAGCAAAGGTTTCGATGCATACACCGTCGAAGCTGAAATCAACTCAAGCCGCTGGTATCGCGTCAGAGTCGGTCATTTCAACAGCAATCAAGAAGCAGAAAAAACTCGCCAAGATTTGCAAGCGAAAGAAAACCTGGTCAACGCGTTCGTTACCGGAAAATAATTTTCAGGATTTGTCTCGTGCACTTCACGCGAGTGCCGGCATCACCCGATCGGCGAACAGGCGCAGACTTTTAAGCGCCATATCCTGGGGCATACCGCCAAAATGAAAGGTTCCTGAGAACACCGTAATACCAGCTTCGTCCTGCCAACGCCGAAGCGTGTCACTGCAACGCTCAGGGTCGCCGACGATGATAAAGCCGCGCGCCATGTCCGAGCCGATATCGCGCTCGGTGATTTTGCGTTTTGGATCGACGGCGGTGTGAATATCGCTATAGTTCTTCATGAACGGCGCGGCTTCGCGCACGCCGCGCTCGAAACTATCCGAGACATAGATGTGAAACTTGCCGAGCACATCGCGGCCAACAAAATCATGGCCGGCGCGTGACAGCTCGCTGCGGTACATCAGCACTAACTCGCGCAGGGCGTCGGTGGTCGGATGAACGAAGGGCACGGTCATCAGATCGTAACCGTTAATTCCGGCACCACGAAAGGTCTCTTCAGATCGCGTCGCGCCCACCCAGATGCGCGGATGCGGGCGCTGCAACGGCTTGGGCAGAATGTCGACGCCCTCGTAATGATAGAACTCGCCGTGAAAATTCACGGGCTCGTCGGACCACGCTTGACGGATAATTTCCGTGCACTCGGCAAAGCGTTGTGTCGCTTCATCGCGGTCCATGCCAAATTTGCGGTACTCCACCGGCTCGCTGCCCTTGCCGATACCGAAGTCGAGCCGCCCGCCGGAAATCACATCCGCCATCGCATAGGCTTCCGCCAACTGTAACGGATTGTGCAGCGGCAACACGGCCACGGCGACGCCCAGGCGAATCTTCGTCGTCCTGGCGGCTACCGCCGCCAAAAAAGTCGGCGGATGCGGCAGCGTGCCGCCATAACCGCCGAAGTGATGTTCGGTCACCCACGCCTGCTCGAAGCCGAGCTTTTCGACTTCGACAATCTGGTCGTACATCTGCTGGTAAAAGTCCGGCAACGCGCCTTCGACGTCCGGCATGTAGGTCGGAAGGATGTGAATGCCAAATTTCATGGTGTCCCTTTTCGTTTTCGGGAATCCGAAGGTTCACCACGAGGGACTCGAAAAGCACGAAGTTCGGAACATTAATAATCCGCAACCTTCGTGATCTTCGTGGTGAATGGTCTCCTTCGAATTTTTGCGCACTGCGCTCTTTGCGAGTGAATTTCTTTATTGCACCAAGATAGTTTTCATTTTCGCCAACACCGTGGCCGGAGTCTTCATGATCGACTGGACGACCTGCGTAACTTTCTC
>DASSGE010000800.1:0-5333 GCA_035693605.1 Binatia bacterium | reverse complement strand
CATCGACGCTTTCTTTGAAAATGTCGACTGGCAGGTTGTCGAGCGGCAGCTCGGCAGCGCGACTGCGACCCGGCCGGTCGGATGAGTCAATCGTAATCTTGATGTTTTTTCATTGGTGCGGCGAGGTGTGCGGCCCCGCGGAAAATGCGTGGCTGCAGACAACGTCAGCGGAGGATCTATGGCGAAAAATGACAGTGCCGAGGCGGAACCGACGCGAAACAAAAAAGTGGCCAGAACGGCTGGGCCAAAAGCGGTGACGAAGACCTTAGAGTATTTCGCGCCCGAAGCGAATACCGTCGCGATAGCCGGCGATTTCAATAACTGGAATGACCAAGCGCAGATGATGAAAAAGGCTAAAGCCGGCTGGTGGAGGAGCAGCTTGAAATTGCCGCCTGGTCAATATCAGTATAGGTTCGTCATCGATGGTCAACAGTGGGTCGAGGATCCGGAGAATCCCAACAAGCAGCTCAATGAATTTTCCACATACAATTCGATTCTCGAGGTGCGGTAGCGCGCATGGACGATGAAGTCGCGACGGCAGGTCATTCCGGCGGCGTCACTGAACAAGATCTGCGCCTGTTTCGCGAAGGACGCCACTACCGCCTTTACGACAAATGGGGCGCCCGTTTTGGAGTCGATGCGCAGGGCGCGCCGGGAGTATATTTCACGGTCTGGGCCCCCGACGCAGAACGGGTAAGCCTGATCGGTGACTTTACCGGCTGGAAAGAAGACGACAATTTGCTGCGGGTCGTGGGCAACTCCGGCGTATGGCAAGGTTTCGTGCCGGGTCTGCGTGCCGGTTCCCTTTATAAATATCGTATTTATTCCAGTCGCGGCGGTTATCGAGCCGACAAAGCCGATCCGTTTTCGTTTTACAACGAAACCCCGCCGAAAAGCGCTTCGATCATCTGGGATCTTGATTACTCCTGGAATGATCGCGATTGGCTGCGTGAACGCCAGGGCAACAGCGGGCTCGATAAGCCCATGTCGATTTACGAGGTCCATATCGGCTCGTGGAGGCGCCGGCGTGACGAGAATAACCGGTCTCTGAGCTATCGGGAATTGGCGCCGCTCCTTGCTGAGCATGTCAAGCGTTTAGGATTTACCCATGTCGAATTCCTGCCGGTAATGGATCATCCTTTTTTCGGTTCTTGGGGCTATCAGGTGACCGGCTACTTCGCGGCTTCCGGACGCTACGGCACACCGCAGGATTTGATGTTTTTAATCGATACGCTGCACCAGAACGATATCGGCGTGATTCTTGATTGGGTACCGTCCCATTTCCCGACCGATGAACACGGTCTGGGATATTTTGATGGGTCGCACCTCTACGAGCATGCCGACGCGCGCCAAGGCATGCACCGCGAATGGGGCAGTTACGTTTTCAATTATGGCCGCAATGAGGTGCGCAGCTTCTTGATCAGCAACGGGCTATTTTGGCTCGATCGTTATCATGTCGACGGTCTGCGTGTTGACGCGGTGGCTGCGATGCTCTATCTCGATTATGGCCGCTCGGCCGGCGAATGGGTCGCCAATCGCTATGGCGGCCATGAAAATCTCGAAGCGATCGAGTTCGTGCGCGACTTCAATAGAGCGTTGTTCGAGGCCTATCCTGATTGCCACGCGATCGCTGAGGAATCCACCTCGTGGCCGATGGTGTCGCGGCCGGTGTACGCCGGCGGTCTGGGTTTCGATTTGAAGTGGGACATGGGTTGGATGCACGACATGCTGGCTTACTTCGCGCTCGATCCGATTCATCGCAAATATCACCATGACAAACTCACATTCCGCATGCTCTACGCCGGCCACGAAAACTTTGTTCTGCCGCTGTCGCACGACGAAGTGGTTTACGGCAAGCGCTCGCTGCTGAGCAAAATGCCCGGCGATGACTGGCAAAAGTTCGCCAATCTTAGGCTGCTATTGGGCTACATGTATGGCCAGCAAGGGAAAAAGCTGTTGTTCATGGGTACGGAACTTGCGCAGTGGCGCGAGTGGGTGCACGATGACCAGCTCGATTGGGAGTTGACCGAAAAACCGATGCACCAAGGGATGTCCCGCTGGCTCAGCGATCTAAACGCCCTCTACGCCGGCCGGCCGGCGCTGCATCAACGGGATTGCCAAGTCGGCGGCTTTGAGTGGATCGACTGCAATGACGCCGAGACCAGTGTCGTCAGTTTTTTGCGGCGCAGCGCTGATCCCGCACAGAGCATCGCCGTCATCTGCAACTTTACCCCGGTGCCACGGCAAAATTATCACGTGGGCGTGCCTCACGGCGGCATCTGGCGCGAATTGTTGAATAGCGACGCGCAAGATTATGGCGGTAGCGGCATGGGCAACTGCGGTTGGGTCGAAGCCGCGCCGGTGACCCTGCATGGCCGCAGCCATTCATTGACGCTGACGCTGCCGCCCTTAGCGGCGCTGTTTTTCGCTCCGGACGAAGCAGCCGGGTGAGTGTTTACGGATGGAACGACAAGAAACCGCCGACCATTTGGAGGCCGCTGACAGCGCCGCTGCGATCCGCGTGCCGAATTCAACCTATCGCCTGCAATTTACCGCGGCCTTCGGTTTCCGCGATGCCGCGGCCATCTTGCCGTATCTTCGCGAGCTCGGCATCGATACAGTCTATGCCTCACCGATCTTTCATGCGCGCAGCGGCAGCGTGCATGGTTATGACGTCGTCGATCCCAATCATTTCAATCCGGAACTGGGCACGGCAGAAGACTTTATCGCCTTGAGCGATGCAGCCCGTCAACAGGGACTCGGCTGGCTGCAGGACATCGTCCCCAATCACATGGCGTACGATGGTCAGAACCGCATGCTCATGGACGTCCTGGAGTATGGACGGGCATCGCGGTTTGCCGATACCTTCGACATCGAGTGGAATCATCCCTACGAGAGCTTGAAAGAAAAACTGCTGGCGCCCTTTCTCGGCGCGTTTTACGGCGAGTGTTTGGAAAGCGGCGACATGCAGCTGCGCTACGACGAAGCCGGATTCAGCATCAATTACTACGCGCTGCGCTTGCCGATCAAGATTGCGTCCTACGGAACCATCCTGAGCGCTGGACTGGCGGCACTGCGCCGGCGCCTCGGCGGTCGCCATCCCGACGTGTTGAAACTTTTAGGTGTGCTCTACACGCTCAGGAGCCTGCCCCATGAAGAAGACCCGCGCGAACGTGCCGACCAAAGCGCGTTTGTCAAAACGACTTTGTGGGAGCTTTACTGCAGCAGTGTTGCGATCAAAGAGTTTATCGACAGCGAGGTAGCGAGTTTTAACGGAACGCCCCATGACGCGACGAGTTTCGACGCCTTGGATCGCCTTCTGAGCGAACAACCCTATCGCCTGTCCTTTTGGAAAGTCGCCGCGGAAGAGCTCAATTATCGGCGCTTTTTCAACATCAACGAGTTGATTTCGGTGCGCGTCGAAGATCCCTCAGTGATGCTGCAAACTCACGGGTTGATTTTTGCAATGGCGCGCGAGCGGCGCTTCACTGGATTGCGGGTCGATCATATCGATGGCCTATACGATCCGGCTGCTTATCTGGCGCGCTTACAGCAAGAGTTGCCGGGAATGTTTAATGTTGTCGAAAAGATTCTCGCCATCGATGAAGATTTGCCGCCCTGGCCAGTGGCAGGGACCACGGGTTACGAGTTTCTCAATTATGTCGGAGGTATTTTTTGCGCGCGCGCCAACAAGAAGAAGTTTGCCCAAATCTATGCTCGATTCACGGGTCAAGAAGGCTCGTGCCATCAGCTCGCTTTCGACAAGAAGCGCTTGATCATGGGCAAGTACATGGCCGGCGATATCGACGGTCTGGCG
Source organism: Binatia bacterium (assembly GCA_035693605.1). Taxonomy (GTDB): domain Bacteria; phylum Desulfobacterota; class Binatia; order UBA9968; family UBA9968; genus DP-20. The sequence goes on along the minus strand of DASSGE010000800.1, from coordinate 1,516 downwards.
CGGCTGTTAAAAACGATTTCCAGCCGCGATCGCCATGCTGCAGATGTTACGCTATATGGCTTGAAACGCGCGCTGGTCGAAGTGTTGACGTTTTTCCCGGTGTACCGCAGTTACGTTTCTCCTACCACCTTTAGCGATGCCGACCGGCAGTTTATCGAACGCGCTATAGGCAAGGCCAAGGAAACCAACCCGGGGCTGCTGTTCGAACTCAATTTCATCGAGCGGTTTTTGCTGCTACGTTTCACAAATCAGAGCGAAGAAGAGCGAAAAAGCTGGACTCATTTTGTCATGCGCTTTCAACAGTTGACTGGACCGCTGATGGCCAAAGGTTTCGAGGACACGACGCTTTATATCTATGGCCAACTGCTGGCGTTAAACGACGTCGGCGGCGATCCGGATCGATTTGGTGTGACCGTAGAGGAGTTTCATCGTTTTAACCGACGCCGCGCCGAGCGCTGGCCTCATACGCTCAACACCACGGCGACCCACGACAGCAAACGCGGCGAGGATGCGCGGGCGCGCCTGTTTGTCATATCCGAGCTCGCCGAGGAATGGGAACGCCATCTTAAGCGCTGGAGCCGGCTCAACCGCAGTAAAAAGGAAATCCAACGCGGCCAGGAAGTGCCCGATACCAACGATGAATATTTTCTTTACCAAACGCTCGCGGGTGCCTGGCCGTGCGCCGGTGAGGATCGCGCTGGATTCCTCCCCAGGCTCAAAGAATATCTCATCAAGGCTGTGCGCGAGGCCAAAGTCCATACCGAGTGGCTGAAACCGGATCTCACCTACGAGGATGCCTATGTGCGATTCGTTGAAGCGATTCTCGATTCCGGCAGTGAATTTATCGGCGAACTGGAAAGCTGGTGCGCGACGCTCGGTTGTCACGGCGCGATCAATTCACTCGCGCAGACGGTCCTGAAGATCGCCGCTCCCGGTGTGCCGGATTTTTACCAAGGGAGCGAACTCTGGGATTTAAGTTTCGTCGATCCGGATAATCGGCGTCCGGTTGATTTTTTTCTGCGGCGGCGAATGCTGGCCGAGCTCAAGCAGCTCGAACGAGAAGATCCCCAGGCATTACTCGATCGTCTGCTCGACAACCCTCAGGACGGCGCGATTAAACTTTATGTTATCTACAAAGGGCTGCAGCTGCGCCGCGCCGAAGCGCGCTTGTTCCAGCATGGCGAATATCTGCCGCTGCGAGTCTCGGGAGAAATGGCCGAGCATATTTGCGCGTTCGCGCGCCGCTATGATTCTCTTTGGGTGATCGCCGTGGTGCCGCGTTTGCTGGCCAAATCCGGCGTCCAACTTACCGGGTTGGGACATTTATGGCACGGCGACGAGCTTCTGCTGCCGGCGCATGCGTCCGAGAGCTGGTGCAACGTTTTCACCGGCGAAACCATCCGGACGCATCGGACCGTGAAAGGTAAGGCACTGTCGCTCACCCAGATTTTCGCTCGCTTTCCGGTGGCCCTGCTCCGGGCGGAAGTCGTCGCTGATACGAATACACTGGCCTTGC
>DASSGE010000799.1:0-9122 GCA_035693605.1 Binatia bacterium | reverse complement strand
CGGCGAGGTTTCCGCGCTCGCCATGTGGATGACTTGGAAGTGTTCGCTGGTCGGTTTGCCCCTAGGCGGCGCCAAGGGCGGCATAGCTTGCGATCCGGCTGAACTGTCGCGCCACGAACTGCAATCCATGACCCGGCGCTTCACCGCCGAGATCTTGAACTTTATCGGCCCGGAAGTTGACGTGGCAGCGCCCGACATGGGCACCAACGAGCAGGTCATGGCTTGGATGATGGATACCTACTCGCAGCACAAAGGCCATGCTGTGCCGGAGGTCGTTACCGGGAAGCCGGTCGCTATTGGCGGAACCCTCGGCCGGCGCGAAGCGACCGGGCGCGGCGTGGTTTACACGATTATCGAGGCGGCTAAGCACTTGAACATCGATCTGGCGAAATGCACGGCGGTGGTTCAGGGTTTCGGCAATGTCGGATCGGTGGCGGCCAAAGAGCTCACCGATATTGGTGTCAAAGTCATCGGCATCTCCGATCGTACCGGTGGTTTTGTCGATGCCAAGGGTTTGCCGGTGGAGAAGTTGCTCGAGGTCGCAAGCCAGAACCATAGTCTCGAAGGCTGCCCTCATGGTGAGAAGATCAGCAACGCGGAGTTGTTGGAGTTGAAGTGCGACATACTGGTGCCCGCCGCTATGGAGATGCAGATTACGAAACACAACGCTGCACGCGTCCAGTGCCGGCTGTTGGCCGAGGGAGCCAATGGGCCGACCACCCCGGAAGCCGACATAATTTTACGCGACAAAGAAATTTTTGTTATTCCAGATATATTGGCCAATGCTGGCGGAGTCGTTGTGTCCTATTTCGAATGGGTGCAGGACTTGCAGAATTTTTTCTGGACCGAAGACGAGGTCAATAAGAAGCTGCGCGACATTCTCGTCAAGGCATTTCACGAAGTGCTGGACATGAGCCAAAAGCAAAAGGTCGACATGCGCATGGCCGCGCTCATGATTGGCATCGAACGCGTCTCCAGAGCGATGCTCTGGCGCGGTCTCTACGCGTAGGCCGCTTGCGTTGAAGCTCCGGCGAGAAACTGTTAACACCTTTATACTTTTGCGAGGAAGGTGTTGACAATGGTTCAGGCAACTCAACTGCGGCCGGGTATGATTATTATTCACGAGGGCGATCTCTATCGCGTCACTGCAGTGCATCATCTAACTCCCGGAAACAAGCGCGGCTTTATGCAGACCAAGATGAAGAGTCTGCGCACCGGCATTGGCACGGAATACAAATTCCGCTCGGAAGACCGCGTCGATCAGGCGATCTTGGACAACCGCCAATTTCAGTATCTCTACGCCGAAGGCGACATGCACACCTTTATGGACACCGAGAACTATGAGCAGATCACGCTGAGTGCCGACGATATCGGCGATCTGTTGAAGTATTTGCTGCCCAACTCCATGGTCGGCATCGAGTTTCATGACGGCAAGCCGGTCGGTATCAACCCGCCGTCCACCGTCGACCTGGAAGTCGTCGATACCGAGCCGTCGATGAAAGGGGCTACGGCAAGCGCTTCCTACAAACCGGCGAAATTGGAAACCGGCGTTACGGTTTTAGTGCCGCCGTTTATTCAGGTCGGCGACAAAGTGCGAGTCGATCCCACCGATGGATCTTATCAGGAGCGGGTTAAGTAGCTTGGATCTCCAGTAAGACCGCCCGCACTTGGGCTTCAAGATCCGCCAAACTGCCGTTGTTCTCGATAACGTAGTCGGCGAGCCGCCGTTTTTCTTCCAGACTCATCTGCGCATCCAAATGCTTCTGTGCCGCCGCGGCATCTAAACCATCGCGCTGCTGCAAACGCTGTCGCTGAATATCGACGTCGCACGCGACCAAGATGACCGGACGCAGCCATTGTTGGAGATTGCCTTCGAACAGTAACGGCACTTCATAAACCACGATCGCGAATCCGGCGTCGCCATGCTCGCGAATGCGCTTTTCGGCGAGCGCGCGCACCCGCGGGTGAATAATTGCTTCTAGCTTTTTGCGCGCTTCAGGGTTGTTGAAAATAAGCGTTCGAAGCTTTTGCCGGTCAAGGGTTTGGTCGGCTTGGAGAACCTCACGGCCAAAAGTCGCAACGATCTCAGTCCAGCCGTCGTGGCCAGGGGCGACGACCTCACGGGAAAGCGCGTCGGCATCGACGATCGCCGCACCAAGCTGTCCCAAGATTTTCGCAACCGTGCTTTTGCCTGATGCGATGCCGCCAGTCAGTCCAACCAGTTTCACGCCACAGTCATTACAAAATCGCTAGAGGCTTTCAAGCAAAAGTTCTAGAATGATCGAAGAGTTTGATTTGGAGAGAGTCTATATGGCGCAGGTAATTATCTACACCACCAACTGGTGCCCCTACTGTAACGGGGCAAAAGCGCTGCTGCGCTCCAAATCGATCGAGTTCGAAGAAATCGATGTCACCGATGATCCAGAAAAACGCATTGAAATGGAACGCCTGTCTCACCGCCGCACGGTGCCGCAGATATTTATCGATGGCCGCGCGATCGGCGGTTATGACGATGCCAGGATGCTTGACGCTACCGGCGAACTGGACAGACTACTGGAAATTGGTCGTGATTAGGGTTCCAGTTGTGATGAAAAGTACTCGTGCGTGAACGGTATCGGCGGGATGAAGTGGAGGCGGCGAGCGGATTCGAACCGCTGCATCGAGGTTTTGCAGACCTCTCCCTTAACCACTTGGGTACGCCGCCTTCGACGGAATAGGTAACATGTTCTGTTTGCGACATGCAATAAGTTCCGAAAATATTGACTTACCAAGGCTAAACAAGTAAGCAAATTGAAAGCTTACAAGGAGTTTATCAATGGCGACGATGATCACGGCAGACTGCATTAACTGCGGGGCATGCGAACCTGAGTGTCCGAATAATGCAATCAGCCAGGGCGATCCCGTTTATGTCATTGCCCCACAGTTATGTACGGAATGCGTTGGCTTTCATGATTACGAAGCCTGTGCGGCGGTCTGCCCGGTCGATGTCTGTGTGACCGATCCCAATAATATCGAAACAGAAGATGTTTTGGTCGCGCGGGCGCGTTCGTTGCATCCTGAGCTTACGATTGGTGATAATTTTCAATCGCGTTTCCGCAAAGGCGCCGTCGCTGCCGTTCCGGCAGCTGCGGCTCAACCCGTCGCGGCTGCGGCAGCACCGATCGCTGCCGTGAAGCCCGTGCCAGAACCGGTGATTGTCAAACCGCCCCCGCCCGTGCCGTCGGCCAAGCTGGCGCCAATGCCAGTAAAAAAAGAACCGCGGCCGAAGAAAAACTTTCCCAACGAACTACCGTTGAGCTTTGACGAAGCGATAAAGCAGTTTCAATCGGGCGGCTCGACGCTGCCGCGCTGGTTTCGCACCGCTGTGATTCTTGCGCAGCCGTTGATCGGCGCATTGCCTCACAACATAAAAAAGCGACTGGAGTTGGCGGTGCAGAGCCCGTTGTTCACGGCTGCCGGCAGCACGGCGGTGAATATTGTTCACAATGCGGTGCTCTATCCCATTATCGCTGCGGGTATTGGAATCGCCTGGCATGGGGATCCGGGATTTATCTTCGATAAGGGGCTCAATAATTATTTACTAGTCGGTTTGCTGCTCGCTGTATTGGAAGGAATATGGCGGCTCAAGGACGGATTGTTCAAAGTTAAGCCCCCCGAGGAAATGGAATTCCCCGCAGCTGTCTACGGCGCTCCGTTGGCGTTGGTAGCGGATTCACTTTTGTCAAAATACGTTGGGTTGGTTCGAGAGATGCCGATCCCGGTCGAAGGCTTCTATTCGAAGGGGTTTGTCGACAAGCGCGAACGCGAGCGGCGCTATGGCAACATCTATACCGTCGAGGACTTTGGTGGGGCTTTTCTGATGCGCATGGAGTTTCCACGCTGGCTTCCTGAGATCGGCATTAAGAATCGCGATCAGCTATCGGATGAAATGCCTGATTACGATTATGATTTGTTACTTCACGACGGCCAATTGATCGTTAAGGGCAAATGTACGGACGAGAAGGTTCGAAAGATCTCTTCGAGTGTCGGCGCATTTCCGCCGGAATTTACCAGCGTGATCCCGTTCCGTGAACGGATCGCTGGTTTTGCTCATCGCTTCAGCAACAAAAACTTAGAGGTGTTGCTCGTCAAGGGCTAAGTTGGGTCGGATAGCGTTGATCGATTTTTCATCAAAGACGGATCTCGCTACAGAAGTGAAGCCACAGGAAGAGGTTAATTCCTGTGGCTTCTTTGTCTCTGGCAGGGCCGTACTCTTCAGACCGATGACCAAAGACGACTTGGATCAGGTCATGGTGATCGAGCGCTCGGCATACCGATATCCATGGAGTTCGGGTTTTTTTCTTCAGGAACTGCAAGTTGCTTGCGCGCGCTCTATTCTCGCCGAGATCGACGGGAAGATCTGCGGGTATGTGCTATTTTGGCTACTGCCTGGTTCGATTGATGTGCACAATTTGGCCACGGCGCCAGAGCTCCGGCGGCTCGGCATTGCGCGTATGTTATTGCATCATGTTGTGGCCACTGCCCGACTCCAATCCGCTACTCGTGTGACACTTGAGGTTAGACAGTCAAATGAGCCAGCGAAAAACCTTTATGCGTCGCTTGGATTCGTTCAAACGGGGCTTCGCAAAGGCTACTATTCGGACGATGGTGAGGACGCATTTACAATGGCTTTGGAAATTAATCCATGAGTTGAGATATGGTGCAAATGGGTAATGATGCGCAAATCAATCACAGTTCGAAATTTCAAACGTAAACTATTGAAACCGCTGTTGTTATTCCGGCGAAATCGACGGTGAGCTTGACGCACCGTTTGTCTCTGTTGTATAAGTTATTTGCTGGTTACAGGTTAAAGGCGGTCCGAAGTTAGTAGCCGCCAATTTTTTTAGTCCCGCAAGCGGGACCGACGCGCGGCATGATTCAAAAAACTAATCCAATCCATGTCGGCCTTGTCAGCCCAGCCAGTATCCAGCTCACCCACCTTCATAATATTTCCTGTTTGTTAGTCAGTCAGTATCGAGTCTGGTTCGTTCTCAAACGCGAAAGTTTCGGTTTACGAGGAGGTTTCCATGTTCAAGGTAGGTGAGAAAGTGGTGTATCCAGCCCATGGTGTCGGCGAGATTGAAGCGATTCGCTCGCATACGATATCTGGTTCGGAAAGAAGATTTTACATGCTGCGCATTCTAGAAACTGACATGAAGATCATGATCCCGATCGACAATGTCGACTCCGTGGGATTGCGCAAGATTATCGATAGAGCGATGGTCAATAAGGTTTACAAAGTGTTGCGTCAGAAAAAGGTTGAGACTGACCAGCAGACCTGGAATCGGCGATATCGTGAATACACCGAGAAGATCAAGACGGGCTCAATTCTGGAGATAGCCAAGGTCTTGCGCGATCTGTTTGTTCTCAAAGGGGATAAAGAACTTTCCTTCGGCGAGCGTAAAATGCTCGATACCGCGCGCAATCTGCTGGTGAAAGAGCTCTCGATCGCGCGCTCCCATTCGGAAGAAAAAATTATGGAAGAGTTGCGTCACATATTTACTCACTAATTACAGCGTCAAAGGCGAATATGTTTTTTAAGAGCCGAGAGCTGACTCTCGGCTCTTTTATTTTGGATTTGCGATGCATCTGACCGCTATAATCGTTGCCGCCGGTGCCGGTCGGCGGGTTGGCGGGGCAATGACCAAAACGTATTTGCCGATAGCTGGCCGGCCGTTGATTTTACGGACGCTTGATCGCATCTTTGCGACCCCAGCAATTTCAAATATCATATTGGTCGTGGCGGCAAGCGATATTGAATACTGTCGCGGTCTCTTGAGCGCCGAATCGTCTTTTAATCAACGCCCTTGCGATCTCCAGGCCGGCGGCGCGACGCGTCAGCAATCGGTTCGCTGCGGCCTCGAGAAGCTTCAAGCAAACACCGACATGGTCATGATCCACGACGGCGCGCGTCCTTTCGTTTCTCCGGCGTTGATCGAGCGCTGTATCCACGCGGCGGTGCTTAAGGAGGCGGCAGTGGTTGGTGTGCCGGTGCGCGACACCATCAAACGCGTCAGTGACGAAGGTTACATTCAAAGCACGCCGGAACGATCTGGCCTATGGGAAATTCAAACACCGCAAGTTTTTCAGCGGGGTTTGATCGTCGCGGCCTACGATTGGGCGATGCGGGAAGGGCTCGAAGCCACCGACGACGCCATGGTGGTCGAACGCATGGGTAAACCCGTCTTTGTAGTCGAAGGGGAGCGAAGTAATTTTAAAATAACAGTGCCGGAAGATTTGCAGCTAGCGGAGGCTATGATCCGCGCTGGTTACTTTGTTTAACGCGTTGTGGCTTTGAGTCCCTCATTTAAGCTGCCGCTGCGAAAGCCCTGCAGGTCGAGACTGACGAAAGTAAAACCCAGTGCTTTAAATCGTTCGACAACGGCGTCGCGGATTGCCTTGTCGAATAGCCGCTCGATTTCGTTCTGATTGACTTCGATTCTCGCTAAATCGCCATGATAACGCACGCGAAATTCACGGAAGCCCAAGCCTTTTAAAAACATTTCGCAGGCGCCGACCTTCTTGAGTTTTTCGAGATCAATGTGCGTGCCGTAGGGAAAACGTGACGACAGGCATGGGCTCGATGGTTTTTCCCAGGTTGCCAAGCCGAGTTCGCGACTGTAGCGGCGAACGTCAGCCTTGGTCATCTCGGCTTCGACGAGCGGATGGCGAATCCGCCATTGATTTGCTGCTTGTAACCCAGGGCGATGGTCCTTGAGATCGTCGAGGTTGGTGCCGTCAAGTATGGTTGCCAATTCTAATTTGTCCGCTTGCTCGCGGCAAATGCGATAGAGTTCGTCTTTGCAGAAAAAACATCGATTGACCGGATTCTGCGCATAGGCAGGATTGTCGATCTCATGGGAATCGAGGATTATGTGCCGGCAGCCTAACCTGGCGGCAAAATTTTTCGCTTCGTCAAGTTCACCAGGTGGAACGGATGCAGATGAAGCAGTAAGTGCAACTACTCTGTCGCCCAAAGTCAGATGCGCTGCTTTCAATAAAAACGTCGAATCGACGCCAGCCGAAAACGCCACCAGGGCTGGGCCCGATTGGCGAAGAATTTGGGTTAGGTGGCTGAACTTTGCGTCCATCGTTTATCGCTGAAAAGATCGGTGCTGAGGTAATGTTCGCCCTTGTCGGCGAACAGGGTGACTACCACATGGCCTTTGCCGAGTCGTTGCGCAATTTTCAACGCCGCGCAGCACGCGGCGCCCGACGAGATGCCGACCAAAAGGCCTTCCTCGGCGGCCAGCCGGCGCGTGTGTTGGGTGGCTTCCTCATCGCTGACCGAAATAATTTCGTCGAGTATATTTCGATTCAACACGGCCGGAATAAAGCCGGCACCAATGCCTTGAATCTTATGATAGCCCGGTTCGCCGCCGGCGATGACCGGTGACGATGCCGGTTCGACGGCACAGATTCTTACTCCGCTCATTTTGGCTTTGAGCACTTCACCGACGCCCGTGATCGTGCCGCCCGTTCCGACCCCGGCAACGAAAGCGTCAATGCGCTTGAACTGTTTGAGCAACTCTTGTGCGGTGGTTTTGCGATGCATCTCGGGATTAGCCGGATTATTAAACTGCTGCGGCATATAGAAATCGCTGTTCTCCTGGAGCAGCTCTTCGGCCTTGTGTATCGCGCCTCCCATACCCTTAGTGTCCGGGGTGAGGACCAGATGCGCGCCATAAGCGGCTAATAGGCTGCGCCGTTCCTCGCTCATGGTGTCGGGCATGGTCAAGACTAATTTATAGCCTTTAACCGCGGCTATTAAGGCCAACCCGATCCCGGTATTACCGCTCGTGGACTCGATAATCGTTGCGCCAGGTTTAATCTTGCCTTGGCGTTCGGCGACTTCGATCATATTTAAGCAGATGCGGTCTTTGACCGAGCCGCCAGGATTAAAAGATTCCATTTTGGCCCACACTTCGGCGTCGTCTTTGCCGGGTAGGCTTCGGAGTTTGACGACGGGGGTGGAGCCGATCAGATCCAATACTGACCGCGCACCATTGGAACTTGCCACGAATTTCTCGACTTTCCTGCTCGGAGTGAATTTCGATTTGCTTCTTCAAAATGCTATATACTTGACCGATTAATGTCAATGAATTCAGCCGAAACCTCTCTCGTCCAGATCGCTTCGCCGCGAGTTTGCGTGCTGTTTCCGGGCGCTCTCGGCGACTTTATTTGTTTCTTGCCCACGCTCCACTTGATAGCCGACTCGCACGCTGTCGATCTTCTTGCCCGGCGCGAGTTCGCAGCCATCGCCCCGCGCCAAGTCACTGTGCGCTCGTTGGATCGCTCCGAGGTGCGCCAGTTATTTATCGAGGACGGTGTCGCAGACGAGAACTGCAAGCGATTCTTTTCGGGGTACAGCGCAATATTTTCTTGGTTTGCTAGCCAGCAAGCGGTTTTTGTTGACCAGATCCAAATAGCTTCGCAGGGGCGGGTAAAGATTTTTGCGTTTCGCCCGGACAATTTCACCGTTCATCAAACCGACTATTACCTTTCCTGCGTCAATAGCAACGCACCGAACATTCCAGAGCCATTGATAGAATTACGCGCCGACGCGGAACTGTGGTGCGATAGTTTCTGTCGCCGCACAGCCATCGGCGGTGAGCCACTTCTGATCATCGCCCCGGGAAGCGGCACCAGAGGAAAAAATTGGCCCGAAGTCAATTATCTCCAGGTGGCGCATTGGTGGCGCGATCAGCTCGGTGGCAAGGTCGTGGTTGTCATTGGTCCGGTCGAGGCGGAGCGGCGCGGGATAGAGCAGCTGTCGTCATCTTGCATCGTCGCCAGTGGACTTGATCTCGCCCAGTTGGCTGTGCTGCTTGTTCGTTGCGATGTTTATGTTGGCAATGATAGCGGCGTTTCGCATCTTGCCGCTGCGGTCGGAGCGCGTACCATGGCAATCTTCGGTCCTTCGGACGAGCGGCAGTGGGCGCCGCGCGGGCAATGCGTTTCAGTCTTGCGGCATCACATCGCTTGTTCACCTTGCAGCGACACTGTGCTGGGACTCTGTCAACATCGCGCCTGTCTCACCCAACTGTCTCCGGATGAGGTAATTGATCAAATGAGAAAGCTTC
>DASSGE010000798.1:0-3673 GCA_035693605.1 Binatia bacterium | reverse complement strand
TGCGCGCGCCAATGGCGGCGCCGAATACGACAAAATAAAGCGAAGTGGTGATCACGGGCGCGATTACGCTTTGAAACAGCGTGCGCAATGCTCGCGCCATCTCGAATTTATAAATCGCCCAAACGCTGTGTCGGTTGAATGCCAGGTTGCTCATGATGTCTTTCATACGGTCGGAATGAGAACAAAGATCACCTAGAATCCGAATTCTTTTTCCTAAACGCCTTGAACGCTTTGAACGGCTGAAACCAATTTCTCCCTTAACGGTCGCTGACCAGGCTGACGAAGATATCTTCCAGCGAGCTTTGGCGCGTGTTCAAATCCTTGAAGCGGATGCCGAGGTCGCTCACGCGTTGCAAGAGCGCCGGGATGCCGGCGCGTTCTTCGGCGGCGTCGAAGGTGTATTCCAATTCTGTCCCGCCCGCGTTGAGCGCCAGGCGCCAGTCGCGGAGCTCTGGCGGGATCGCCGCCAGGGGCGCGAGCAGATTGAGCGTGAGTTGTTTTTTGCCAAGCTTTTTCATCAGCGTGGATTTTTCTTCGACCAGGATCAGCTCGCCTTTGTTGATGACGCCAATGCGGTCGGCCATCTCCTCGGCTTCTTCGATATAGTGCGTAGTCAAGATGATGGTTACGCCGTTGTCTCGCAGGCGGCGCACCAAAGCCCACATGTCGCGGCGCAATTCGACATCGACGCCGGCCGTGGGCTCGTCGAGGAACAGGATTTGTGGTTCATGGGCTAGCGCCTTGGCTATCATGACTCGCCGCTTCATGCCGCCGGACAGCGTCATGATCATATTCTTGCGCTTGTCCCATAGAGACAGTTCACGCAACACCTGCTCGATGTAGGCCGGCTTGGGGGGGTGGCCGAACAGGCCGCGGCTGAAGCTCACTGTCGCCCATACCGATTCGAAGGCGTCGGTGCTGAGCTCTTGCGGCACCAGGCCAATCTTGGCGCGCGCCGCGCGATAGTCGCGCCGGATGTCGTGGCCGGCGGCGACAATGGTTCCCTCGGTGGGTGTGACGATGCCGCAGACAATACTGATCAGCGTCGTTTTGCCGGCGCCGTTGGGGCCCAGGAGCGCGAAAATTTCGCCTTTGGCAATCTGCAGATCGACGCGCTTAAGCGCCTGATGACCGGACGCGTACGTCTTGGTCAACTTGGCGATCGAAATGATTGGCGCCATCCCTCGATCTTAACGTAATCGTGCAAACTGTGTAAGCCTCGAGTGAAACTGTTCGAGTATCGTATGACAACGGCCGCGCAGTTGGCCACGGCCATATTGGGCCGCCGCGGTGGTGATTATGTCAGTTAAAAATAATTTTGAGCGATTGTCTATTATTAGACAGTAATTGCTATTGGGTAGACGTAACATCGCGAATAATGCAAAGGTTCGAGTTGCCCACGCGACATTCTGCGGGGGCGAGAGCCAGTGCAATGACTAGCGTGTTTTCTGTCACAGGCGATTTAACAAAATGGTCGAGGCAAATGGTCCGGACAACCCGGCACGCGGCATCAAATGCGAGTCCTGCGGCCATCGCTATTGCCGGGTTTGCGAGGAGTGCTCGGTGTCTCAACGCTACTCGGACTACTGGATTTGCCACAGCTGTGCCTCGCTAAGTCTATGGATACCGTTTGTGCACTAAATAATATAGGAGGTGTTCGATGGATTGGGACAAAATTAAATTAGGCGGATGGAGCGCTGCCGGTGGCGCGGTGCTGGCGATGATCGTCGGTTTTAATTGGGGCGGTTGGGTGACCGGCGGCACTGCCGATGTGTTGGCCAAAGAGATCGCCGAGAATGCGGTCGCCAAACGTTTCACGCCGAGCTGCGTGGCGCGATTCAACCAGGACGCGAAAAAAGATCAGAAGTTCCAAGAGATCAAGGCCAAGGATGCTTGGGATGGGCAAAAGTACGTCGAGGAGCAGGGCTGGGCGACGCTGCCGGGTGAAGAACGACCCGATAGCAAAGTCGCCGAGGGTTGCGCCAAAAGCATCATGGAAGCCAAGTTGTAATTTCGACGCTTACTCGGGCCGGCAACGCGCCGGCCGGACGAACGACGGTGAGAGGAGATTTAAATGGGCGACAAGAGCAAAAAGGATAAAGACAAGCAGCAGAAGCAGAAGCAAATACAACAGCAAGCAGCGGCAAAAACTGCGCTCGCAAAGCAACCAGCGCCGGTGCCAAAAACCAAGTAGGGACTATCTTTCTCGTCCTCATCTGCTAGAATCAGATATACGATTACTGGCCTAAAGTTCCGATAGAAACTAACTCGGTTTTTTCTCCCGAGGCTCTAAGAGGCGGTACCTAGGTAACCGCCTCTTCGTGTTTATAGGTTTGACCACGGTCGCGCGCCGCACGGCGCAACCGCCAGTCAGGAGCACTCTCCCGATGACACAGGATCCCAACAATTCGGCGATCAATCGCATCGCCTTTGTCGGCAACTACTTGCCGCGCCAATGCGGTATCGCGACTTTTACCACCGACCTGTGCGAGGCGATCGCTGTCGAGCATGGCGAGACCACCTGCATTGCCGTCCCGGTCAACGATATAGACGACGGTTATGCCTATCCGCCGCGGGTTCGCTTCGAGCTGACGGAAAAAGATATCGAGTCCTACCGCCGCGGCGCCGATTTTTTGAATATCAACAGTGTTGACCTCGTATGCCTGCAATTTGAATATGGTATTTTTGGCGGTCGAGCCGGCAGCCATATCCTGACGCTGCTGCGCGACTTGCGCATGCCGATCGTTACGACGCTGCATACGATCCTGCGCGAACCCGATGCGCACCAACGTCGAGTCCTGACCGAAGTCGCGGGCTTGTCGGACCGCTTGGTCGTGATGAGCAAACGCAGCGCGGAGTGCTTACAAGAGATTTATCAAGTTGCGCCGGAGAAGATCGACCTCATCCCGCACGGCATTCCCGATCTGCCGTTTGTCGATCCGAGTTTTCACAAGGATCTGTTTGGCGTCGAAGGCAAGATCGTTCTTCTCAGCTTCGGCTTGCTGTCGGCGAATAAGGGGATCGAAACTGTGGTCGCGGCGTTGCCGGCCATTCTCGCCAAGCATCCCAATGTGGTCTACTTTATCGTCGGCGCGACCCATCCCCACGTGCTGCGCCATGACGGCGAAACCTATCGCTTATCGCTGCAACGGTTAGCGCAAGAAAAAGGCGTCGAAGGCCAGGTGATTTTTTACAACCGCTTCGTCAGCTTGGAAGAGCTCGTCGAGTTCATCGGTGCGGCGGATATTTATATCACTCCTTATTTGAACGCGGCGCAGGCGGTTTCGGGCACGCTCGCCTATACTGTCGGCGCCGGCAAAGCGGTTATTTCAACGCCGTATTGGCATGCCGAAGAAATGCTTGCCGAAGAACGCGGTGCGCTCGTGCCATTTCGCGATCCGGCAGCTTTGGCCGATCAAGTGATCGACTTGCTCGGCAATGAGACCAAGCGCCATAGCATGCGCAAGCGTGCCTATCTTTATGGCCGGGAAATGGTCTGGCCGCAGGTGGCGCGCCGGTATATGGAAAGTTTTCAGCGCGCGCGAGCTGAACGGCGCCATTTCACCCCGCCCGGTTTTGTCGTCAAGCCGCTCGATAAGCGGCCGGCCGAGTTGCCCCCGCTCAAGCTCGATCACTTGCGCCGCATGACCGATGACACCGGCATGCTCCAACA
>DASSGE010000797.1:0-2674 GCA_035693605.1 Binatia bacterium | reverse complement strand
TCACGAGTAATCTCGCCGGCTCCGACCTGGTGATGACTGCGGGTATCGTCAACACCTTCGCTTTTCAATTGGTCACGATCAAAAGCATTACAGCGCCGAACCAACTCAGGGGTAAACGCATCGGCGTCAACCGCTTCGGCGCGGCGCCCGATGTCGCGGCGCGCTATGCCCTCGGTCATCTCAAGATCGACCCGCGCGATGTGACGATTCTCCAACTCGGCGAGCAATCGACCCGGCTCGAAGCCATGAAAGCCGGCCAGCTCGACGCGGCGATCTTGTTGCCGCCGATTACCACCATCGCGCAAAAAGACGGCATGAACATCATGCTCGATATGTCCCAGTTGGGCGGCGAGTTTTTGATTACCGGTATGGCGAGCAGTCAGAAATTTCTGACACAAAACCGATCGGCCGCCGCACGCTTGATGCGCGCGTTCGTCGAAGGTATTCACTATTTCAAGTCCCAACGCCGGGAGAGCGAAAAGATCATCGCCCGCTACATGCGCACGGACAACATGGAAGCGGTCAGCGCCACCTGGGAATACTTTGCCGAAAAGATCGTGCCGCGCAAACCTTATCCATCGGCGAAAGGCGTCAAAGCGCTGCTCGATCTCGCCGCTAAAGAGCGCCCCGAAGCCGCCAAAGCGGCGCCGGAGCGATTTATTAACGCAACTCTGCTAAAGGAATTGGACGACAGCGGCTTCATCGACGGACTATATAAATGAAAAACCCGTTCAAGGGTTCAAGAGTTCAAAAGTTCAAGGTTCGGATCGAATCTTAGTGCGAATTCCGATTGAACCTTGAACCCTTGAACCTTGAACGGGAGCGACTGAAAGGAGCGACTATAAGAATGTCCGCAGAAAAAATCGCCTCGCAAGCTTACTTAGAAGTCGCCGCCGCCCACGGCGTCGAATATGTCTTTGGCCTGCCGGGCACTAGCGGCCAAGAGTTTATCGGCACCATCGCCGACCAGGAAAAAATACGTTTTATCCTGGCCATGCATGAAACCTGCGTCGTCTCCATGGCCGACGGCCACGCTCGCGTTACCGGACGGCCGCAGCTGGCGCAAGTGAGCACGCTGCCGGGTTCGGCCAACTCGGTCGGCGCACTTTACGACGCCTACCGCGACCGCTCACCGGTGATCGTGACTTCCACAAACGTCGACACCCGCATCGATGGCCGCGACTCGCACACCGAAGGCAAGAACTTGGTCGAGATGACTAAGCAGTTCACCAAATGGAGCGCCGAGGTCCATCGCGCCGATCGCATTCCCGAGTACTTGAACCGCGCCTTCAAAGTAGCTTCATCGGCGCCCACGGGCCCAGTCTACTTGGCATTACCGAGCAATCTGCTCGGCGAACCGATCAGTGTAGCGAATCCTCAAGCTGAACGTTCGCGGGTTTCGCCGCACATCGCCGGCGATCCGGACGCCTTCGTAGAGGCTGCCAAAATGCTGGCGCATGCCAAACGACCGTTGATCGTCGCCGGCAGTGCCATTGCTAAAGCCGGCGCGATAGAAGAATTAATCAAGTTCGCCGAACTGGTCGAGGCGCCGGTGGTGATGGAACCGCGCTATTCTTTTCTGTCGTTTCCAACGACGCACCCGCAAAGCTTTCAGATCGCCGAACGGCAGCCCTCGTTCGAGTTGCCGGTTTGGGGCGAGCCCGATGTGATTGTCGCCATCGGCTGCCGCTTGATCCGCGAGTACCGCTACATCGCCGAGCCGGTAATCAAACCGTCGACCAAAATCGTCCACATCGAAGAAGATCCATGGGAGATCGGCAAAGTTTTTCCGGTCGACATCGGCATCGTCGCCGACGCCAAGAGCGCGCTGAAGTCGTTGATCGCATGCTATGCGAAGGTCGAACCCGCGGCTGGAGTGAAGTCGGAGCGCCGCGAGTGCATCCGCAAAGCCAAGGACCAAGCCACCGGTGAGATCGATAATCGTGTCAGCAAAGGCTGGGATGCCACACCGATTAACGCCGCGCGCCTCGCGCGCACGATGGATCGGATGATTGAAAAAGACGCGCTGATCGTCAATGAAAGCCCGACGAGTAAAGATCTCTTGATGTCCAATTTCCAGTTTTCCCGCGGGCGGGATTATTTTTCCAATTCGTCCGGCGGCTATTTGGGTTGGGGCTTGGGCGCTGCCATCGGTGCCAAGCTAGCGTCGCCCAAACGGCGCGTTGTCGCCTGCCTCGGCGACGGCAGCACCATGTTCGGCCTCCAGGGTCTGTGGACACTGGCGAAATATCGCATACCCCTGGTCGTGATCGTCTTCAACAATCGCGCTTATATGGCCGTCAAGAATCAGTTCCGCGGCTCCGAGGAGAGAGTCCGCATCGCCGCCGACATGGGCGCCGAGATCACCGGACCGGAAATCAATTTCGCCCGGCTCGCCGAGACCTTCGGCATCCACGGTGAACGCGTCGAACACCCCGATGCCATCGAAGCGGCGCTCAAACGCGCCTTGGATCAAAACGGACCAGCGCTGGTCGATGTCGTGATCAGCCAAAATACGAGGAAAGACTAAACGGAGTAACTGCCGCAAAGACGCAAAGTTTCGATCCCAAGAATTCCGAACTTAGCGTCTTTGTCCTTGGCGGGAAAATAATCTTACCGATCCGTATTCACCGTAAGGAGACAGCCATGGCTCAGGATGCAAAAGACGCTTTCG
>DASSGE010000796.1:0-2243 GCA_035693605.1 Binatia bacterium | reverse complement strand
ATCGCTTTATCGGCAAGCAACTGGCGGTAAAGCCGATGCATGTCACCGAGGAGCCGCTGTACCGTGAAACGCTGCCGTGCAAACTCCCTAGCTTGCTTGCCGATGTCGCTTGCAAGCGAGGCATCCTTAAGCAGACCGATCACCGAATCAGCCAGAGCTTCGGCATCCCGTGGCGGAACCAATCGTCCGGTTTTATGATCTTCGATCAGATCCGGCAGGCCGCCGACTCGAGTGGCTACCACCGGGCACCCTGCGGCCATCGCTTCGATCGCCGAGACCGGCGTACCTTCATTGTCAGATGAAACCACAAGCACATCCAGATCGGCACATATTCGAGGCAGATCCCGGCGCCAACCCGTAAACACTACGCGATCATCTATAGCTAGGTCCCTAGCTTGATTTTCCAAGGTTTCGCGCAAAACACCGTCGCCTACGACGACAAAACGAGCCAGCGGCTCCTGGCGCGCGATGCGCGCGGCGGCGGCGAGAAACAGCCCATGGTTTTTTATCGGGAAGATTCTGCCGACGATACCAATTAATTTATGGTCGCTACGCAAGCCTATTTCCTGCCTGAATCCGCCCCGTGTCTCGTGAGCCTGCAGAAACGGGTCGAGGTCAAAGCCTAGGGGTATGACGGAAATTTTTGCCGCATTTGCAATGCCGTAAGCGACCAAATCAGCTTTAACTTGTTCGCTCACGGTCACGAGTCGGTCGGCAGCCAGGGCCAGCGTCCGCTCGACGCAACGCAATAACTGATTCTTTACAGGTCCATAGTAACCATGCAGCACATGACCATGAAACGTATGAACAATGACCGGTACACCTGCCAACCAAGCTGCAATGCGGCCCAAAAGCCCGGCTTTTGCCGTATGAGTATGAACGACATGCGGTCGTTCCTTGCGCATCAACGCATACAACTTCCACAGGGCTTTTAGATCTCTGGGAGCGATAGTAAAAGTGGTTACGATTTCGGCAATGACAGTGGGCTCAACGTGACGCGACAAGGCGTATTCCAACATCGAGCCTTCGGCTTCATTTTCACTTCCCGCCACAAGCACCGTCTGGTAACCATGCGCATCCAACCCTGCCGTTAAATTGACGACATGAATGGCTGGTCCGCCGACGTTCAACCGGCCGATGATGCGAAGGATCTTGATTCTGTTTTCGACGCTTGGGATCGCCAATGACTCTTCTCCTCATCGATGAACATGCGATGCCAGATCTCCAATGTCAGCAGCGCCCAAAGACGATGGCCATGATCGCGTTTACCAGACTCATGTTCCGCCATGAGCCGACGCAGCGTTGGTTCGTGAAAATAGCCGCGTGCCAATGCCGCGCGGCTGAGCAGCGTTTCGTGCAGATAGCTCTTCAGGCTGGTGCGAAACCACCGCCCCACCGGAACGCCGAAACCGTGCTTTTTCCGATGGATGATTTCTTTAGGAAGAATATCCGCAAGCGCCGCTTTCAAAATGTATTTCGTGGTCATTCCTCGGAGCTTGAGTTCCGACGGAATGCTGCATGCAAATTCTAAAAGTTCATGATCGAGAAACGGACAGCGAGCCTCGAGAGAATTGGCCATCGTCATACGATCGGTTTTCACCAAAAGATCTCCCGGCAGATAGCTCTTCATATTGACCGAGAGCAGCTGGCCGATCGGATCGCCGTCGTTCACCGGCTCGAAGTAGGTTTGGAAATGCGCCAGCGGATCTGATTCGCCAGTATCGATCAAGAGTTCATGGATCAGAGACGGAGGAAAAATTCCGACCCAGTTGAAATAACGCGCGGCCAAGGGCAGCGCCGCACTATCGACAAAACGCCGGGCCCGACGAACAAAACTGCGGTAGGCCGTCGACTCGGGCAAAATGCCAAGAAGTTGGCGGGCGGCAGACCTTAGTAACCCTGGAGTTCGGCGATAAATTTCCGCTAAGCGTGCGGCAGCGAAACGCTCATAGCCAGCGAACAATTCATCGCCGCCGTCGCCGGTAAGCGCCACCTTGACATGTTCGCGAGTCTTTTGCGCCACCAAGAAAGAGGGAATCGCCGAGGAGTCGGCAAACGGCTGGTCATGATGCCAAACAAGTTTCGGCAGCATCGCGATGGCGTCGGGACTCACCATGAATTCGCGATGCTCCGATTTAAATAGATCAGCGACCTTCCGCGCGTGTTCCAGTTCATTAAACGACGGATCATCGCCAAAGCCAATGGCAAATGTTTTTACCGGCTGTTTCATGATCTTCGTCATG
>DASSGE010000795.1:0-4869 GCA_035693605.1 Binatia bacterium | reverse complement strand
GTCTCTACGATTTGTTCACTTGCTGGTAGCGTGCCTTAGGGGAAATTTCGGCGACGGTACCGCCGGGGGCACGGAATTTAATCGGAATGACGCCAGGCGCGCTAATAATTTCGCAGCCGTATTTTGCCAATTCGGCCGCCGACACTTTCATGTCTTCGACTTCGATGCCGAAGTGATGGATACAGGGTCCGAGACCTGCGGCACGAGATTCCGCCGAATCTTCGTTGTCGTACTTGAGCAGCGCCAAATCGATGGTGCCGTCGGACAAATGCCGCGAAGTATGGTCGCGGACTTGGCCGGTTTGCACTTCGACAAAGCCAAATGTCTTTTGGTAAAATTCCGTCGCCTTTTCCAGGTCGTCGACTTTGACAGCAATGTGAACGATCCTTGCCATGGGGCCTCCTGAAAATCTGAGTCGCGAATCTAGATTCGGTCAGTCTAAAACAGCAACCTCGCGGGGTAGGGCGAAATGGATGTTCTCCTCGATTAAGCCGACCTGTTCCACCGCCGCGCCTTGGCGCTGGAAGAACTCAATGGTGTCTTGGACAAGTTGTTCCGGCACCGACGCGCCGGAGGTGATGCCAACTTTGGTAACTCCGTTTAACCAACGGGCGTCGATACCGCGATAGTTGTCGATGAGATATGCCGGCTTGCCCAAGGCGCGGGCGACCTTAACCAGTTGGTTGGAGTTTTCACTGTTCTTCGAGCCGATGACCAGGACTAGGTCGACTTGCACTGCCAATTGCTTGACCGCATCTTGGCGGTTTTGGGTGGCGTAGCAGATGTCCTCTTTTGCCGGCGTTGTCATTTCCGGAAAACGTTCTTTGAGAACATCGATCACCTCTTTGGTGTCATCGACGCTCAAAGTCGTTTGGGTGAGAACAATGAGTTTCTTTGGATCGGGCGGCATAATCGTTTTCGCTTCGGCGACGTTCTCGACGACCAGCGTTCGCTGCGGCGCCTCGCCACTGGTGCCGACAATCTCGTCATGGTTGCGATGGCCGACCAGGATAATCCAGTAACCTTGCGCGACGAACTTGCGCACCTCACGATGGACTTTGTCGACCAGGGGGCAGGTGGCGTCGATCGCCCATCGAAGGCGTTTTTCTTTGGCTTGCTGCCAGACGGCTGGCGACACTCCGTGGGCGCTGAAGATGACATTGGAATCCGGCGGAATTTCGACGATCGAGTTTACAAATACGACACCTTTTTGCTTAAAGTCATTCACGACATGTTGATTATGGACGATTTCGTGAAACACATAGAGCGGGGGTCCGTGCTTCTCGAGAGCGCGCTCGACAGTCTCGATCGCCATTTCGACGCCGGCACAAAATCCGCGCGGTTTGGCGAGAATCACTTTTTCGACGGTCATACAGTCACTTTCGAGTCTGGAGGAATCGTCGGGGCGTGTCAACTCGTGATTAAGACCGGCGCGAGTAGCGGTATTTTCCTGCCGCGGTTTGCGTAAGTTTCATACGCAGCTCGAGGCGGAGCGAGTCGAATTGCCTGCTGCCAAGCCGCTGCGCTGAGATGATACAATGTAGAATTGCAGTGCATGACGGTTTGGTTATATGGCTTGAACTGAGGCGCCGAGGAGGTGTTGCGTCTTTTTAACCGGGAGTTAGGAATAGAGAGAGGAGAATGAAACGATGACCGGGACCATCAAAAAGATCATGCGGCAAAAGGGTTTTGGTTTTATTAAACCGGATGACGGCAGCGAAGATGTATTCTTTCACCGCGGTAGTTTAGCACCGCGCGGTCAGATTGAAGACTTGAACGAGGGCGATACCGTGCAGTTTCAATCGCGCAAGGGCGACAAGGGTCCGGTGGCTTTCGACTTGAAAGTGCGTTGACAGCTTTATTCGATGGAACACAAGCATACCAACCGGTTGATTCGTGAAACCAGTCCCTACCTGCTGCAACATGCACATAATCCGGTCGACTGGTATGCCTGGGGTGAGGAGGCGTTTGCGAGAGCCAAGGCGGAAGACAGGCCGATTCTACTCAGTATCGGTTATTCGGCATGTCACTGGTGTCATGTAATGGAGCGTGAATCCTTCGAAAACGAAGCGATCGCACGCTTGATGAACGAGTTGTTCGTCAATATCAAAGTCGACCGCGAGGAACGTCCGGACGTCGACGAGATCTATATGAACGCCGTGCAAATGCTCACCGGGCGCGGCGGCTGGCCAATGACGATGTTCCTTACGCCGGACCGCAAGCCATTTTACGGCGGTACTTATTTTCCACCGGAGGACCGCGGCGGTTTGCCTGGTTTCCCGCGGATTCTCATGGGGGTGAATCAGGCGTATCGCGAGCGTCCGGCCGATGTCGACAAAAGCGTTGCGCAGATTCTCGGCACCTTGCAGCGACTGTCGCAGTCTGCGGAAAGCGATAAGCCGTTTTCCAAGACGATCATTGCCGAGTGCGCGGCGAAAATTGCCCAAAGCTATGACGCGGATAACGGCGGTCTGGGCCAGGCGCCGAAGTTTCCCAACGCCGGAGTCTACGAACTGTTCTTGCGGCACTATCACCATTCAAAGAGCGAGCGGTATCTGGAAATGGTGTCGCACACGTTGACGAAGATGGCTCACGGCGGAATGTACGATCATCTCGGTGGCGGCTTTCACCGCTATTCCGTGGATGCCAAATGGCTGGTGCCGCATTTCGAAAAAATGCTCTACGATAACGCGCAGCTGCTGCGCATCTACTCGCAGGCGTACAAGATTACTGGTGAGCCGCTGTTCAAATCAGTTGTGGATGAAACGGTCGCGTATTTGCTCCGTGAGATGCTTCATGCTGAAGGCGGATTTTATTCGACTCAAGATGCCGATAGCGAAGGCGAGGAAGGAAAGTTCTTCGTGTGGACCGAAGCCGAGGTGATGGAATTACTCGGTGCGGATACCGGCGCGATTTTCTGCCGGATCTATGATGTGAGCGAGGTTGGTAATTTTGAAGGCAAAAATATTTTACATCCGATTCTTACGCTTGACCAGGCGAGTAAGTACTTCCAGAAGGATACTCGTGAAATCGATCAGCTGATGTCGGTTGCTAAACAAAAGTTGTTCAGCGCGCGAGAAACGCGCGTCAAGCCGTTTCGTGACGAGAAGATTATCACGGCTTGGAACGGTCTCGTGCTTTCCGGCTTGGCCGAGGCGATCAAACTGTCGCCGCAACCATCGTATGTAGATGCCGCCAAGCAAACCATCGATTTCATCTTTGAAAAGTTGTTTCACGATGGATTTCTCTGGCACACTTACAAAGACGGCCAAGCCAAGCTGCTGGGGTTTTTAGACGACTATGCATTCATGGCGGTCGCCTTGCTCGATATCTATGAGGCGCTTCTTGATAAAGCGGTCCTGGACCGCGCCATTGCGCTTAGCGAAATTATGCTGCGGGAATTTTGGGATGAAAACGACGGCGGATTCTTTACCACCGGTGTTTCCCATGAGAAATTGATCAGCCGAGCCAAACCGATCTTCGATGCGTCGATTCCTTCGGGCAATGCCATGGCAACGCAGCTATTACTGCGTTTGTATCACGTTACCGGTGACGATCGATATTATCGATACGCGGAGAAAATACTGCGCTCTTATCATGAGGCGATGGAGAGCCAGCCGTTCGGTTTCGCGCATTTACTCTGTGCGCTGGATTTTTATATCGAGAAACCGAAGGAGGTCGTGGTTGTCGGCGAGCGAAATGACCCGAGCATCAATGAACTGCTGACGAAAATACATTCCGTTTACCAACCGAACATGACGATTCAGCTGATGAGTCCAACCGAACCATTGGACAAAGTGTCGCCGTTGCTGAGCGGTAAGTCACAAATAAATGGCCAACCGACGATCTATGTCTGTCACAATTTTACCTGCTCTGCGCCAGTTACTAGCTGGGATCAATTAAGACCAGTGCTGGAAAATTAACCGCGGGTCATTTTAGTCGATCGGGGCGCATTGCCGATCTCGTGGCTCGCAATGTGAGTGAGCGTTACGGCGAAACGATCCATTTCTTAGTAATCGTTTCGACAATGCGTTCGAGATCCGCGGCAGAATAATACTCGATCTCAACTTTGCCCTTGGCGGTTCGTGCTTTGGGCATTAGACGCACGCGGGTTCCCAGCGTGCGTTGCAATTCCTCAACGATCGATTTTAAATCAGGATCAAGCAGCGGCGCTTGGCGTCGCCGGCGCCGGCCAACCAGAAGCGTGCGCACCATTTTTTCCGTTTCACGGGTTGAAAGACCTTTGGCAATCACTTCTCGACAAGCCGAAATGATTAAGGGTTCGGTGTGTAAACCCAGCAAGGCGCGGGCTTGGCCAGCGGGGAGATTGCCGGAGGCTACTTCGTGCTGAACTTCGCTCGGTAACGTCAGAAGGCGGAGTGAGTTGGCGATGGCGGGGCGGCTTTTGCCGACCTTTTCGGCCATCTCCTCCTGGCTCCAGTGGAATTCCTCCTGCAAACGGCGATAGCCGTTCGCCTCCTCGATCGAGTTGAGATCTTCGCGCTGAAGATTTTCCACCAGCGCGATCTGCATCGCCTCTTGGTCGCTGGCATCGCGCACCACGACAGGCACCTGGCTTAACCCCGCGCGCATGGCGGCACGCCAGCGGCGTTCGCCGGCGATCAACTCAAACCCGTCATTCTTAGGTCGAACGATCAGAGGTTGAATAATACCCTGATTGCGAATGGACGACGCCAGTTCGTCAATCTTGGCTTCATCGAAACTGCGTCGGGGCTGAAACGGACTGGTAGTGATCCGATCCACGGCAACCTGTTTGGGTGAACTGTCTTGTGTGAGTTCGGATTTGGGCTCGGGAACAGTGGGAATTAACGCACTGAGTCCCCTACCCAAGCCCTTTTTCTGCGTCGA
>DASSGE010000794.1:0-5461 GCA_035693605.1 Binatia bacterium | reverse complement strand
CATCTGGTCGATCAACTCGAGATAGTCAGGCAGTGACACGAGTCCTGCAAGAGTCGCAGCCCATGCGTCGTTGACCAAACCAAAACGCTCCACCGGAGTCAGGTGAGTCATCATTCCGGAGCGCAGTGCCGCAAGCAATTCCTGGCTGTAACGGACACGGTAGAAACCATGGGCACCGGCGTTCACTACGACCCAGTCGGCCGGTTGGTCAAGTTCGATCTGTTGCTCCCCCTCGGTCAACAACAGAGTTTGGTTAACCGTTCCTGACGTCATCCCGGCACGTAAGAAAATCGGCACATGCCACCTGCGCTCGCTGTCACTGCCGTCATGCAAATAGCGGAATATCTGTTGCGAGATGCGGATGGAACGACCGGATTGCGCGACACTGATTACCGGATACCCTGGTTGGAAGATCCAGGAATCCATCAAGGCGCGCACAGGGGCCTTTGTCGACTCCTCGAGAGCATCCCAAAGATCGGTGGTCTCGGCATTGCCGTAAGCGTGCTGGCGCAGATAAAATCTAATGCCGTCACGGAACTTTTCTGCGCCGAGGTACTGCTCGAGCATGCGCAACACCGAAGCTCCTTTTTCGTAGGTCAAGACGTCGAACATGCCGGCTGCTTCTTCGGGTTTTTCGACCGGAAACTCGATAGGCCGGGTGCTCTTGAGACCATCGACTTGCATGGCCGCCGCGCGCGACACGGCGAAACTATCCCAACGGCGCCACTCCGGCTTCCAGGCGTCGACCGCGAGCATCTCCATAAAAGTCGCGAACGCTTCGTTGAGCCACAAGCCGTTCCACCACTGCATGGTCACCAAATCGCCGAACCACATGTGAGCATTTTCGTGCGAGACAACGTCGGCGACCCGCTCAAGCTCGGCTCGCGTGGCTTTTTCCGGATCGACCAAAAGCGCCGTCTCGCGAAACGTGATCGCGCCGAGATTTTCCATGGCGCCCGAGGCGAAATCAGGGATGGCGATGAGGTCTAATTTATCACCGGGATACGCAATCCCGTAATATTGACTGAAATGCTCCAACGATGCCTTCCCGATAGCGAGCGCAAAATCGCCGAGCCGCTTTTTGCCCGGTATGGCCAAGACTCTTAGCGGTACACCATCGGCCATTACCGATGCGGTGGCTTCGAACTCGCCAACAATGAAGGCGACTAAATACGTCGACATCTTCATCGAATCGGCGAACACCACTTCTTTTTTTCCGGTTCCGGCAATGGCGGTCTCACGAAGGACTCGCGCGTTAGAAATTGCCGTGAGTTTCTCGTCTACCACCAGAGTGACTTGATAAACTGCCTTAAACGCCGGCTCGTCCCAACAAGGAAACGCTCGGCGCGCATCCGTCGACTCGAACTGTGTCGATGCCAAGGGCTTGTCCTGACCGTCCACGCCCTTGTACACGCTGCGGTAAAAGCCATGCAGTTTGTCATTGAGCACGCCGGCAAAATGCATCTGCAAAGCGTACGGCCCGGGTGTTAAACTGTTGGGGAAGGTTAATATGGCTTGCTCGTTTTCATTGTCCATTTGCGCGCTGCCATGCAACAGCGCGCCGTCCGGTCGCTGCAACGAAACCGACCGGATCGACAGCTCGGCGGCGTTCAGCACAACCACGCGCGTCGCTTTAAGCACTTGAATCGTAATCTTTACCTCGCCCGCGAAGGTCCACAGCATCAAATCAGGAATTAGGCGAATCTCGTAACGCTGCGGGATAACCGATGTCGGTAAGCGGTGCGATCTCTGTTCAGCCATTTCAGCCTCGTTTTCGAAGTTCGAATGTTTTCAAGCAGTCGTCGTATCGTAATCCGCTATTTTTTCGAACTCAACGCTGTGGGTTTCGCACGGCAGCTGAAATGTGTTCAAAAGCTCTTGGAACGCAGAGCTTTCTTGCTGTGCTCGAATGACGAGGAAAGACCGTCTGCGCCGCTAGGCTTCAGCGCGCAGGGCTTCCAGCGCCGGACGACGAATCACGCCCAGGCAACCCAGCGCGCCCGCGACCACCGTGGCGGCAGTGACGGCGAGAATGATCGCCAGCACCGGCAGCGGCGCGACGGAGATCGCCGTGCCAAAAAAGTAGTAGCTCAAGCCCCAACTGGCCAAGATGCCAAGGAGCGCACCGGCAACACTCGCGATGGCGCCGGTAAAAACATACTCGGCGACGATGGAGTTAAATATCTGCCCGCGTGCCGCGCCGAGGGTGCGCAACAGTATGCTCTCGCGCACCCGATAGCTGCGGCTGCCGAGCACCGCGCTGGCGAGCACGGTGAAGCCGGTGAGGAGCGTAAACCAGGCGACAAAGCGCATCGCACCGGCGACCCGGTCGAGGACGGAATTCAAAGTGCTTAGAATTAGACTCAGATCAATGGCGGAAACATTGGGAAACCGCTCGAGCACGGCCCGCTGCAACTGCGCCGACGCTTGGCTCGATGGCGCGCGCCCGACAATGGCGTAAAACTGTGGCGCTTTCTCCAATACGCCTTCCGGAAAGACCACGAAAAAATTGGGCTGTACGCGCTGCCAATCGACCTCGCGCAAATTGGCGATCAGCGTGTTAATCGCCACGCCCTGAATTTCAAATTCCAGCGCATCACCGACATCTACGCCAAGCGTCTCGGCGATGCCTTTTTCGACGGACACAGGAATCGGTTGAGTGCGTTGGTCGGCCGTCGCTACCCACTCACCTTTGACGAGCTTTTCCGTACCCGTCAGCACGCCCCGGTAAGTCGAGCGATATTCACGTCTCAACGCCCAGCCGGGAACTTTTGCGGTCTCATCAGCACGGATTTCTTCGACCCGGCGACCTTTAACCGCGGTCAAGCGCATGGTGACGATCGGCACTTCGGCATGGCGTGGAATCTCGAAGCGGGAGAACAATTCGCCGATGCCTTTGCGCTGCCCATTTTGGACGTCGAAAAGAACTAGATTGGGTTCGTTTTGGCCGATGCGGCGATCGACCTGACGCAGCAGCATATCCTGAGCGCCGTGCAGAGCGACCAAGAGAAACGTCCCGAGGCCGATCGCCAGCATCACTGCGGTCGTCTGGTTGCTCGGACGATGCAGATTTGCCAACCCCTGGCGCCAGGAAAAGCTGAGAAAGCGCGGCGCAACCTGGCGCATGACCAGTGCGCCGATGCGCGCCAGTATGGCTAGCAGGACAAACACAAAAAGCACTGCGCCGGCAAATACCGCACCCTGCCGCCAGCTGCCGAGGGTTGCGCTCGCGAACGCCAGCACCGACAGTGCGATTAAGCAGACGATGAAAATGACCAGCGGATCCTTGGCGCGCGGCTCTTCGTCGTAAGAAGCCCGCAATGCCATCAGCGGCGAAATACGCCGCAAAGATATCAATGGCACTAAGGCGAACAAGAATGCCGTTGTCATACCGATGACAACTCCGGCAGCGATCCCCAGAGGGGAAATCTCGATCACCGGCGCGACCGGAAGAAAATCTTTCAAAATTGTCGGCAGATAAGACTGCGCCCATACCCCCAAGCCGACGCCGGCGGCTGAACAGATAACGGTTAGAAAAAGCAACTGCAATAAATAAACCGAGACGGTTTCCCGCGGCCGTGCGCCGATACAGCGCATCAATGCCGCAGACTGGGCTTTTTCTTTGGCATAAACATACGTGACGCTAGCGACGCCGATGCCGGCAAGCAGCACCGCAACGAACACTGCCAAACGCAAAAAGCGCGATAGATTCTCCATGTTGGCGGCGATCGATTCGGTGCGCCGACTGACGGTATCGGCTTCCAAGTGCAAGCGTTTGAGTTGCGGCGCGATCTCTTTGACGAGGCGATCGACCTGGGTTTCGGCGGCAAATTTAAAGAACACTCGGTAGCGCACAACACTGCCCTTTTGGATCAGCTTTGTGCGGTCCAGGTAGGCGAAGGGAATATAAACTCGTGGACTAATCAGCGAGAAGGCCAAAGATTCGCCGGGGATTTTGCGCAGACTCCCGACAATGCGAAACTCTTGATCGCCGAGTTTGATGTCGTCGCCGACCTTGGCATTGAACTGCAACAACACATTTTCATCCACCAAGGCGTTGGCGCCTGAATGAAACGATTCGAGCGATAACGCCGGCACGGTCTCCAATGCGCCGTAATAGGGAAATCGACCGCTGATCGCCCGAACCTGTACCAGACGCGAATCGCCGTTATCGGAAAAAGAGACCATTGAGGTAAACCCGACTTGTCGCGACTGATCGCCGCCGAGAGAATGAATCAGTTTTTCATCTTCTTGGGAAAAAGGTTCGCGGCTGTCAATCGCCAGATCTGCACCCAATAGGCTCTTGGACTGGGAGCGAATGCTCGCGAGTAAGTTCTCGCGGAAGGAAAACGCCAAAACCACCAAGGCCACCGCCAAAACCACGCACGACATCGACAATAACAAGCGGAATAAGCCACGCCGGCTATCGCGATAGGCCATGCGCCACACCCAGAGTTTCCAGAATGTGATCATCGGTGCGCTTACGGCAAGTTGGGCGACGGCTCGGCCTTACTCACGTCGGATGCCAACCGCCCGGCCCTCAGCGTGATAACGCGCTCGGCTTGTTCCGTGAGTTCGCGATCATGGGTGACGAGAATCAGTGTCGTCCGATTCATCGAGTTCAAATTGAAGATCAGTTTAACAATGCTCTCGGCGGTTTCCGCATCGAGATTTCCGGTAGGCTCGTCGGCAAACAATATCTTCGGCTGATTCATGAATGCCCTGGCAATCGCCACCCTCTGCTGCTCACCGCCAGAAAGTTGCATGGGATAATGATACATGCGATTGCGCAGCCCGACTCGCCCAAGCAATTCTAACGCGCTCGCCCGTACCATACGCTCGCCACTGATCTCTGCCGGTACCATGACGTTTTCCAGCGCCGTCAGCGACGGCAGCAGCTGAAAGCTTTGGAAGATGAAGCCAATGGACTGGTTACGAATGCGCGCCAAGCTCTCTTCACTGGCCTTGTGCAACGCCACCCCGTCGAACTCCACCGCGCCATGGCTGGGCCGCTCCAAACCGGCGCAGATCGCAATCAAAGTAGTCTTGCCGCTGCCCGAAGGGCCGACGACGGCACAGCTTGTGCCGCGTTCGATTGCGAACGAGACATCGCTTAAGACGTGAACCGTGTCGTCGCCGCTCTTAAATTCTTTGCTTAAATGCTCTACTGTTAGGATGTTATCGGTGCTCATGCCGGTTGCAGGTAGACAGCTATCATCGAATGTCGATGCGCATCAATTGTAGACCAAATATAGCAAATTTAGAACTAATTATTAGATGATGACACAACATAGTTTTCGCCGATTGCATCTCGCGCGGGTCAGTTTGTATATTTGTTTTTTGATAAACCTCACTGGCGCAGCACCCGGGCCGAAGAACATATTGTTCCTCGGTGACAGCATCACCGCCGGTTACGGTCTCGAACCCTCTCAAGCTTACCCGGCCCTCATCCAGGAAAAGA
>DASSGE010000793.1:0-7023 GCA_035693605.1 Binatia bacterium | reverse complement strand
AAAGCCAGGGATTCGGCACTTTTTCAGCCTATAGAGAAAAATTCTCGCTTCGCCTCCGGCGTGGCAGTTGCGCTACGATTGCAGCGCATAAAAAGACAGGATGAGAATGTCTAATCGTCCAAACTTCGTTGTCCTGGGTGGGTCCGCGCTGAACCTTCGCTAAGGAGCGCCTGATGATCGACGTCCCATCGAGCACTTTTTTTACCTCAGCGCCGCACTGGCGCTGGCTGATCGCGCTGTATTTCTTTTTCGGCGGCCTGGCCGGCGGCTGCTATTTTCTCGCCGCACTGATCGATTTGGTCGGACGACGCGAGGACCGGCCGCTCGCGCGGGTCGGCTACCTCGTCGCTTTTCCTTGCGTGGTGTTAAGCGGCATCCTTTTGATCGTCGACTTAAGCCGGCCGGAGCGTTTCTGGCATATGTTGATTGAATCGAACACCTACCAGCCAATGGTCAAAATTTACTCGCCGATGTCGATCGGCGCGTGGGCGCTGTTATTTTTCGGGCTATTCGCTTTTGTCTCGTTTCTCGGTGCGCTCGCGGATGCCGATAAACTTTCCTGGCGGCTCGCGCATCGATTCCGCAAGCCGGGTTTGTTCGGCACACTGTGGTCGGCGACCGGTGCCCTTTTCGGATTCTACATCGCCGGTTACACCGGGGTGTTGCTGGCAGTGACCAACCGGCCGGTCTGGTCCGATACACCGCTGTTAGGTCTGCTCTTTATTGTTTCAGCAGCGTCGATCTCTGGCGCGTTGATGGTCCTGCTCGCCGAGCGCTCGAGGTGGACCGCACCGGGATTACGCGCGCTCGCGCGTCTGGATGGTTGGGTGCTTGGACTCGAGCTGATTGTCCTGATCGCATTTCTGATCTCTCTAGGGCCGGTGTTTTCCGTCTGGATGAGCGGCTGGGGCCTACTGCTGCTGTTTGGCGTTATCATCACCGGCATTGTGATTCCGCTGGCGCTGCGCTGGCGCGAGCAGTCGCTGACGTTTCACGCTTTGAACCTAAGCTCAATCCTGATTCTGCTCGGCGGCTTTTTGTTGCGCGTGTCAATTGTGTTCGCCTCGAAAGGAATCACCTCATGAACAGGCCGCGGTTGATCTTAACAATCGCCCTGGCCTTGGCCCTGTCCGCCTGTGATAGTCCCGAAGCAACTCGCCAGCGCGGCGGCGGGCCTGGCGCCGATGTCGGCAATCGGCGCCGTAACGTCGAGATGCATGCCGGCTCCAAGCTTTACTGGAAAACCCCAAAACTGATCGGCGCGAAAAATCCGCCACTGGAAGCGGCACAACAGGCAAGCGAGGGGCACCGCTGATGATGCAGGTAGCCAGTAAGCGTCTGGCGCTTTTACAGCGCAAGTATCCTGAGTGGCGGGCCTGGCTCGCTGTCGTTGAGGCGGTGATGCAAGAATCAGTTACCTCGAATTGGCAGGCCGGCATACCGCGCCACCCGATAGAGCAGAACCTTGACCAGCCGTTACTAACCGCTGCCACGATTGCTGTCGACGAGTCTGAAATTGCCAGTTGGCTGGAACACCTATTGGATCTAGCGAGTAGGGCCAACAACGACGCTCTGGCGAACTTAATCCGGCTCAACAAGGGCGCAGTGCGCGGCTGCTCATCGGCTTTGCTCCGAGCATCGGTCGATGGCAACTATCGTCAAATCAACGAATTCGCACGGGCGCTGGATGTCGACAGCGAAGGGTTTCGCGCCG
The DNA here is from genome assembly GCA_035693605.1 of Binatia bacterium. GTDB lineage: Bacteria > Desulfobacterota > Binatia > UBA9968 > UBA9968 > DP-20. Next base: position 5,309 of record DASSGE010000793.1, on the reverse strand, counting down.
TGGTCGAATTAGCACCGTTGCCGCTCATGCAAGCTTGCCGCCGCTGTTGGAGCACGCTGATACCGGAAAACTGGTTCGCGGGTTATTGTCCGGTCTGCGGCGCTTGGCCGGCGTTCGCCGAGGAGCAGGGCATCGAGCGCATCCGGGTTCTGCGCTGCGCCCGTTGCGGTGCCGGTTGGCGCAGTGAATGTTTACGCTGCCCCTACTGTGCGACCACCGAACACGCAAAATTAACTTCTCTGGTGCTCGGAGCGGCGCACGATACCTGGCGCATCGACGCCTGCACAGTTTGCCTGGGGTATGTGAAAACCATGCTGGTTCTGCAAGGTTGTGCGCCTGAAGAAATCCTCCTCGAAGATCTCGCCACGGTGGAGCTCGATATCGCCGCTGGCGATGCCGGCTACGTCCGGCCGGCTAATCCGGGATACGCTCCAGCGATCCGACTGGCCGCCCTGACAGGGCAAAACAATGGCCAATGGGCCGGCGCCCTATGAATCTTTGCCCCCCTCGACCAGCGGAGATTTGCCGCGCCCTGCTGGCGGCCTTGGAAGCGTCGGAAGGACGGCGGAAACGGCGTCAGCGCGATACCACTCCCGATGCCATCGGTATTGCGGTCAAACGCGCGTTGCTCGAGCAAGCGCTTGAGGACGATCCCGGCGCAGATCAATTTGAAGCCTGGCTGATCGACTATTGCGCCACCAACAGCCCCAACGCAGCAATCGGCACACTGCGGGCAACTGCCATTCAAGTGCTCGAGGAGTGGCGCCTGGCGCATCAACTGCCGCAGTTTCGCGAATGGCTCGCCCAGGGCGCACCATCGAGGGATAATAGCTAGCGCGTATCGTCCATCTTCCTGTTGTCGTTATGGCTGCACCACGTCATTCCACCGGACCGCGCCAATGGATTACCGCCCTGTTGGGCCATGCCGAAGACATCGTCTATATCGGTCTCGGAACCCTGCTCGCCTCTAGTGCCTTCGCGTTGCTGATCGCTGAAGCGTCGGGATTCTGGCACACAGTAGTCAGTGGCAGCATCGCCGACAACATAGTCCCCCTGCTTGATCGACTGCTGCTCGTCATCATTGTCGTCGAGCTCCTTTTCACCGTCAAAGTATCGTTCCGCGAACATGTTCTTGAGCCGCAGCCGTTTTTAATCGTCGCCGTCATTGCCGTCAGCCGGCGGATCATCGTGCTCACCGCCGAGCTCTCCAAATTATTGACCGAGGACGAACGAATCTTTCAGCATGCCTTGTTCGAGCTGGCGGTTCTAACCATCCTCGCCGTCACCTTGGTGGTGTCGCTACGATTACTACGGCCGCAGGACCACAAAGTTGAAGGTTAGCGTTGATTTGATGTGGAGCGCTAATAAACGCGCCTTGCGGGTATCCAACCGAAACAACCTAGCCAGTCTGATACAGCCTTCGCCAATCCACAAAGCTCCGGTCGCGTCTCGTCGCAATGATCCGCCAACTGTTCCTTGGCTCGGTTAGTAACGCTTATGCCAGATAATATCCACGCCACTATTGCCGGTGACGGTGGTCGTGGCATCGATCTTTATTTGCGGCGTAAGCTGGTATTCCACCCTGAATTCACGGTTGTGCTCGCCGGAAATTTCCTGGGACGCCGAAACGTAAGTTTGCCGGCCGACGTAGTGCCCGAAGCGGACTTGGCTGCCGTCGCGAATGTCGACGCCCAAGCTTTCCAATCCGAGCGCATTCGAAACCGCTCTGCCGATCTGCGCCGCAGCAAAACTTGAGGTAATGTCCATGGCGTTTTTTTGCAGCGAGAGCTGCTCGCCGCCGGACAAATCCTTAGTCGTCTTGCCGAATAACAGCAGCGCAAGGATATCGCTTTGTTCCAATTGCGGCTGACTAGTCAGAGTCAGTGTCGGCTTAGTGGCCCGTCCGCCGGCAATCGCGTTGACCAAATAATCGTTCGCGCGATATTCGGCGATGACGTCGATGACCGGGTCGATCGGCTGGCCGCCGGTGAATTGGACACGGCCGCGGCTGATTGTGAACCGCCGTCCCTGGAATCCCAACCAGCCGCGCACAGCATCGATGGCCCCTGTCAGGGTCGGTTCGCTGTTGGCATGCTTGGCAAGCGTCAAGTTGCCGGTGAGCTCGACTTCCGCGTTGGCGTGGCGAACCCATAGATTGTTCGGCACGCTCACGCCCAGATCGATGACAAGGCCGCGCCACAGATCGTTCTGCGCCGGCCCGTTTTTTTTGTTGGCAGGCGCGCTGTCGATCGGCGTGCCGCCGCGCTGCTGCACGACAACGATCGTCGAGTCGCGTTTGAGCGCCACTGGGTTACGGTCGAGCATGCTTAAATCCGGCCGCAGGGTGCCTTCGATCACTCGAGCTTTTCCGGCAAGGGCTGGCGCCGCCAGCGAGCCGCTGAGGCGCAAGTCGGCGTCGACCAGCGCGCGATAACGCTCGGTTTGAATCGCCGGCCAGCGCCGCGCCGCCAGCCGGAGATCTAAATTTTGCACCTGATAGTTTTTCAGCGTCATCACACCGCTGCCGTCTAAACTCCCGCCGCCGGTGCGCGCGACCAGTTGCGTGACCGACACCCGGTTCGCGTCTGCCCTGGCGCTGACAGCAAAATCGCTTACTCGAATGCCCAAATCCCGCACCGCAAAACCGCCGTCCAGCAACTGCACAGTGCCGCGCGGCTCGGGCGCGGTGGGGGTGCCGGTGACGACCACATTGAGGGCGAGCCGGCCGGCAATATTTTCCACCGGCAACTTAAGAGTGTTTAAAAACGCCAAGCTCAGGCCGTTGGACTGGGCGCGCAGCTCCATTCCCGGCAGCAGTTGGGCGCGCCAGCTTGGCGCCCAGGCGAGCGCCAAAGGGATGTTACCGCTAACCTGAAACTTGTGAGTGCTGTCCTGATCGATGGTCATATCAAGCGCGATGCGCTGCCGGCGATAGTCGGCGCGCGCTTGCATGCCTTGATAACTCTGCCCGGCAATTTGCCCGCTGCTCAGTTGCACTGCGGCGTCAAATTCGGGCAGCGCCGCAGTGCCGCGCAGTTGGATTTGCCCGGAAAGCACGCTGGTCGGATCGGCGCCGCGCGGTAACACCGCGCTCAACGCCGCCAATGGAATAGCGCTTGCCTGCACGGTCAACGCCTGATTACCTTGCAGCGCGAAACGTCCTTCGGCCGCTAGCTGCGCGCGGCCGTTGCGCAAACTTAGGCGATCGATAATAAAATCGCTGCCGCGGCGGGAAATCGTTGCCGGAGCATCGAGGCGCCAAGGACCGTCGCTGAGCGTCAGCACCAGTTCGCGCACACGCAACACGAAATCGGCCTGCGGGTTGTCGATGTCGGCCACCAAGCGATGTTGGCGGCCCGCCGAATCCCGGGCATCGGCACGCACGCCAATCGCTTGCTGCGGCGCAACCGGCAGTGTGACGGCGGCGCGAAGCTCCGCGAGATCAGCTCCGGCGCGCAAATCGCTTACGAGCACGTCGATCTTGCCGGAAGGAAGCGCTGCAGCCGCATCCCGCACCAGGGTGAAATCAGCGCGTACCGCGCTGGCGCTGCCCTCCGGCGACTTCAACCCGTAGCTTTGCAACGAGCCGTTAGTTTGCAGGCGGGTTAAGTTGCCCTCCGCCCGCCCGCGCAAGTCCAAGCGGCCATCGCCTTGGCGTCCAATCAAGCTGAGCCATGGGCGAAGATCCGCGACCTGCAGTTGATAGTTGACTCGCCCCGACTGTGTTGTCGCCAAGCCGAGATCGCCTTGGGCCGTCAACAGCGCGCTGCCGGCGCTCAGTCTGAGCTCATCGATTTTTGCGCGGCCGTTGACAATCTGCGCGACGATCTTGCCGCGCTCGAGATTGACGGTTTGCCATTGCGACGGCAACACCTCGATGACTGCCTGACTATTCATTGTCGCCAACGCAAACCCGGCACCATTGACCGTCGCATCAAAATTAAGTTTACCTTTGGGCGCATCCTTCGACTGCCAAAGCCCTGCGACATCGACAGCGCGCAGAGTCAGATTGGCACGATATTGCGGCGCAGCAGTGAAATTGAGTTTACTTCGCCAATTGCCTTGTCCCATGGGACCATCGATTTGACCGTCAACATCGGCAGCCTTGCCGCGCAGCTTCGCTTGCACGCTGACCGCTCCTAGATCCCGTGCAGCTACGGACAACGAATGCACCCGCGCATTGGCGGTTCCGCTGAGGGCATTGCTGGACGCGCCGGCGCCAGCGATTTTTACCTGCCCGCTGAGCACGCCCGCGACCTCCTGATCGCGCAGAATTCGCGCCAGCGCCAAACCGCCAATGACGAGATCGGCGCTATACGGTTTTGTTTCGCTCAGCAGATCGGCGCGCAGCGTGCCGGAAATTTGCCCGCCTGCCAGTTGCACACTGAGCTTGCCGGCCAAAGCGTTGGCCGGACCGCGCGCGCTCAATTGCCCGGAAACGTCGATACTCGCGGGCCATTGAGGCAGGTAGCGGGCCAGATCACGGGCCGCCAGACGGCGGATATTTAAATCTAGGTCGCTATCGAAATCGGAAAAATTCTTGATTGCGCCGCTAAGACGGAGTTGAGACAGCCGGCTTTGCAGCCAAAACGATTTGAACTGCAAATTTTGAGTTTGTCCGGATTGCCCATACTCGATGCCGCCGTTGACGTATACCTGCGCCACCTGCGGTGTATCGACCCAGCTCGCCAGCCGTTCGAGAGTGACATTGAGCCCATCGGCAATTCGTATGCTGCCGATGACGTCGAGTTTACGCAGCCAGTATAAATCAGCCTCTCCCGCCACTGGCCGCAAGGTCATTTCGCCGCCGGCAAGATTGATCCCGCTAATCGCGATTGTCCAAGCGAATGGCTCGTTGGAGGTTTCGCCGGATGAAAGCGCCTCGACAATGTTCCATTCGCCATCGGCCTGTTTGCGCAAATCGAGGGTTGGGTTGGTCGCCGCCAGCCGCGTAAGCCTCACTTGCTTCCATAAAAATGGCAATAACGCATAATCGATCTCCGCCCTAGCCGCCTTGAATATTACCCGGTCGCCGTGGCGAAGCTGCAAATTATCGACGCGCAGCCCGCGCCAAATCGAACCGTCAAGGCCTTGCCAGCTAACGGTGCCGCGGATGGAACTATTAATCGCCGCCAGCGCTTGGTCGCTCAAAAGTCGGCGAAAACTTTCCGTGCGCGTGTACAACGTTAGTGCCACGGTCGCGACAATCAAGCACAGCGCGCCGGCAAGAAAAATCCAGCCCATTCGCCTCAATAATCTGGCCATTAAAAAGCCGCTCCGATACTGAAGTGAACCTGAAAAGCCTGGTC